>CAZNCQ010000055.1:0-30289 GCA_964571275.1 uncultured Myxococcales bacterium | reverse complement strand
CATCGGCGAGGTCAAGGCCGACGGTCAGTTCCACGTGGTGTGGAAGACCGATTCGCCGATCCGCGCGCAGGCCTGGAGCCCGTTCATTCCCGACAGCGCGAAGAAGGTCGCCGACTGGACCTATCCGTGGGTGTGCGGCAACTGCACGGCGCCGAAGTTCGGCGCGGCGGGAGAGGTCGCGGCGAAGCAGTGATCACCGTCGGCGCTCGACACACGAAGGCGCTGGGGGCGGCCGTGCTGTTTGCGGCCGTTCTCGGCGCCGGCGCCGCACGCGCTGGCGAGCTCGAGGACGCGTTGCGTGGCCTGGCGGCGCCCACCGAGGACAAGGTCGAGGAGAGCATCAAGAAACTGGCGACGCTCGACGACCCGCGCGCGTTCCCGGCGCTGGACGCGCTTGCGGACGATCGCCTGCGCGCGGACGCCGGCGGCCAGATCTACGTTTACGACAGCAAGAAGCGCGAGGTCTGCGACGCCCTCACGTTGCAGCCGATCAGCCCGCGGCCCGCGAACCTGCACGAGGTCGAGGTCAGCAACGAGATCCGGCGGTTGGCGACACCGATCATGGCGCAGCTGCAGCTGGGCTCGCCCGACGAGGCGCTGCGGTTGTCGGCCGCCGAGGAGCTGGCCAAGAACAGCTCGCCCGAAGCGGCGGTGTTGCTTCACAAGGCGTTCGACAAGGAAAAGGTCGGGCGGGTGCACAACGCGCTGGCGCTGGCGGTGGCGCGTATGGATCTGCTGAGCAGCAACGCCGACGCGCGGCTGGCGGCCGTGGAGCAGATCCATCGCACCGGCAACGACGCGTTCCTCGCCGACTTGCAGCGCATGGCCACGCGCAACGGCGACGGCAGCTACAACGAGCCCGACGAGCGCGTGCGCGCGGCGGCGGGACGCACGGTCGAATCGATCATGTCGCAGCAACGCCTGATCAGCGCGGCCGGCAGCTTGATCTACGGCCTGAGCCTGGCAAGCGTGCTGTTATTCGCGGCGCTGGGGCTCGCGGTGACCTTTGGCTTGCTCGGCGTCATCAACATGGCGCACGGTGAGATGTTGATGCTGGGCGCGTACTCGACCTACGCGGTGCAGACGGTCTTCCAGAAGGTGGCGCCGGGCGCGCTCTGGCTCTACCCGCTGGTGGCGATTCCGGTCGCATTCGCGGTGACCTTCGGCGTCGGCGTGGTGCTGGAGCGCACGGTGATCAAGCATCTATATGGACGCCCGCTGGAGACGCTGCTGGCGACCTGGGGCATCAGCCTGATCTTGATCCAGACCGTGCGGTTGATCTTCGGCGCGCAGAACGTGGCGGTCGCCAACCCGGATTGGCTCGCGGGCGGCGTCGAGCTCGCGCACGGATTGGTGCTGCCCTACAACCGGATCGCGGTCGTCATCTTCGTGGTGCTGGTTGCGGCGGGCGTCTGGTTTCTGCTGCAACGGACGCGCCTTGGCCTCTACGTCCGCGCGGTGACCCAGAACCGCGGCATGGCGGCGTGCTGCGGGATCTCGACGGCGCGCATCGACGCCTGGATGTTCGGCCTCGGTTCGGGCATCGCGGGGCTCGGGGGTGTCGCGCTCTCGCAGCTCGGCAACGTCGGGCCCGAGCTGGGGCAGGGGTACATCATCGATTCGTTCATGGTCGTCGTGCTCGGCGGCGTCGGGAGGCTCGCGGGCGCTGTGGCGGCAGCGCTGGGCCTGGGCATCGTCAACAAGATCCTCGAGCCGGTCGCCGGCGCGGTTCTGGGCAAGATCGCGGTGCTCGTCATGGTCATCATCTTCATCCAGCGACGCCCGCAGGGGTTGTTTGCGCTCAAGGGGCGCGTGGAGGCCTAGTTGCGCGAGCGGTTGTTGCAAATCCACTCGCGGCGCGCCTGGCTGGGGGTCGCCGTCGCCGCGCTCGCGGGCGGCGTCTTGATCCCGGTATTGAACGCGCTGCCGGACTCCTCGGCGCTGCATTTCCCCGACTACCTGGTGCCGCTGTTCGGAAAGTTCCTCTGCTTCGGGATCGCGGCTCTGGCGATGGATCTGGTGTGGGGCTACGCGGGCATCCTCAGCCTCGGTCACGCGCTCTTCTTCGCCATGGGCGGCTACGGCATGGGCATGTACCTCATGCGCTCGATCGCCGGCGAGGGTGTCTACCGGAGCACGCTGCCCGACTTCATGGTGTTTCTCGACTGGAAAACCCTGCCCTGGTACTGGCACGGGTTCCAGAGCTTTCCGTTCGCGATGGTGATGGCGCTGGCGGCGCCCGGCTTTCTCGCGCTGATCTTCGGCTACCTGGCGTTTCGCTCGCGCATCAAGGGCGTCTACCTGTCGATTGTGACCCAGGCGCTCACGTACGCCGCGATGTTGCTGTTCTTCCAGAACGCCACCGGCTTCGGCGGCAACAACGGCTTGACCGATTTCAAACGCATCGTTGGCTTTTCCTTGCAGGCGCCGTCGACGAAGCTGGCGCTGTACGTGATCTCGGCGGCGGCGTTGCTGCTGGTCTACATCGGTTGTCGCTTCGTCGTGACCAGCAAGCTCGGACGTGTGCTGGCGGCGATCCGCGACGCCGAGCTCAAGACTCGCTTCTGCGGCTTCGAATCGATTAACTACAAACTGTTCGTCTGGACCCTCTCGGCGATGATGTGCGCGCTGGCCGGCGCGCTCTACGTCCCGCAGGTGGGCATCATCAACCCCAGCGAGATGCAGCCGTCGAACTCGATCGAGATGGCCATCTGGGTCGCGGTCGGCGGTCGCGGCACGCTGGTCGGTGCGCTGCTCGGAGCCTGGTTCATCAACGGCGCCAAGAGCTGGCTCACGGCGGCGTTTCCGTCGGCCTGGCTGTACGTGCTGGGTGGGTTGTTCGTGATCGTGACGCTGTTTCTACCCAGGGGACTGGTCGGATTGTTCGAGCTCGCGCGGCGGTTGGTGGTCCGCGGCGAGCGCGGCGCGCCGGTTGCTTCGGCGAGGGCTGGCAAGGTGGGTGCCGTCGCCATGGTCGCAGCAGACGCTTCGGTCGAGGCGCACGGCGGCGCCAAGAACGGCACGCCGCCAGCGAACGTCGCGGGTGGATCCGATCCTGGGCTTGCCGCCGAACCGGTCGCTGCGCGCGACAGCGGACCACCCAGCGTGCCCCATGTGTGAGTCATGACCGCGACCGCGACCGAACACGCGGGCGTCGCGGCCCACGTCAGATCGCCGGACCTGGCGCTGTGGGTCGAGAACGTGACCGTCAGCTTCGACGGCTTCAAGGCGTTGAACGACATCACGTTGCTGCTCGACCGCGGCGAGCTGCGCTGCGTGATCGGCCCTAACGGCGCCGGCAAGACCACGCTCATGGACGTGATCACCGGGAAGACGCGCCCCGACACCGGCAACGTCTACCTCGGCAGCCGGCTCAACGACCTGACCGAGCTGTCGGAGTGCCGCATCGCCCAGATGGGCATCGGCCGCAAGTTCCAGCGGCCGACGGTGTTCCAGGGGCACACGGTGTTCGAGAACTGCGAGCTTGCGCTGCGCGCGAACAAGGGCGTCTGGCACAACCTCTTCACGCGCCTGTCGGCCGCGCAACGCGCGCGCATCGACGAGGTGCTGGAGATCGTGGGCCTCGCGGCGCTGCGGCACCGGCTGGCGGGGCTGCTGGCGCACGGGCAGAAGCAGTGGCTGGAGATCGGGATGCTGCTCGCGCAGGAGCCGCAGGTCCTGCTCATCGACGAGCCGGTCGCGGGCATGACCCAGCCCGAGATGGAGCGCACCGCCGATCTGCTGCGCGGGCTCGCCGGCCAGCACACGGTGGTCGTGGTCGAGCACGACATGCAGTTCGTGCGCAGCATCGCGCGCAAGGTGACGGTGCTGCACGAGGGCGCGGTGCTCGCCGAGGGGGCCATGGACGAGATCCAGGCCAACCCGCGCGTGATCGAGGTTTATCTTGGTACTTGATCTCGGTACTTGATCTCGGGACCTGACGGAGACAAACGCGTGCTGGAGATTGCGCAGATCAATCAGTTCTACGGCGGCAGCCACACGTTGTGGGACGCGGCGTTGAGCGTGCCCGCGGGCGGCTGCGTCTGCCTGATGGGCCGCAACGGCGTCGGCAAGACCACGCTGCTCAAGGTGATCATGGGCCTGCTCCCCGCGCGGTCGGGCAGCCTGAAGTTCGACGGGCAAGAGATGGTCGGGTTACGCCCCGAGAAACGCGCGCGCCTGGGCATCGGCTACGTGCCCCAGGGCCGCGAGATCTTCGCCGACCTGACCGTCGAGGAGAACCTGCGCGTCGGGCTGGCGGCCAAGGGCCGGCGCTCGTTGCCGGAGAAGATCTTCACGCTCTTCCCGGTGCTGCGAAAGATGCTCGGGCGCCGCGGGGGCGACCTGTCGGGCGGCCAGCAGCAGCAGCTGGCGATCGGCCGCGCGCTCGCCAGCGAGCCCAAGCTGATCATCCTCGACGAGCCGTGCGAGGGTATCCAGCCCAACATCGTCCACGAGATCGGCGACGTGATCAAAAAGCTGAATGACGAAGGCATCGCCGTGCTGCTCGTCGAGCAAAAGCTCCCCTTCGCGCGCCGGGTCGCGCGGTCGTTCTGCATGATGGACCGCGGCCGCACGGTGGCGACCGGCGAGATCGCCGAGCTCAATGACGACATCGTGCGGCAGCACCTGATCGTGTGAGGCGACCCAGTCTGGGCGCATCCCACGGCCCGGCTTCGTGCTCCTCCTCGGAATACGTTCGAGTATTCGCCGTCGTCGCGCCTCGCCGGCCCACGGGCTTGTCAGCGTTGACGCTATTTCGCGCGCGGTGCACTAGACTGCCGCGTGTGTTGCGACGAATCGGGCGGTTCTCGTTCGCATTCCTGTTCACGTTTCTCGGCGTCGTCGCCTTTGGGGACGCGGTCTTCGGCGCGCCTTCGCCGCCCGCTGCGCCGGCGGTTCCAGCTTCTCCACCACCTCCGGCCGCCCGCGCCGTCGCGCGGCCGCCGGCGGCGCCCGTCGTGCAACCGACCGTGCAACCTCCTGTCATCGACCTCTGGCCCGAAGGCGTCCCCCTGCGCCAGCCCCACGCTCCCGCGGAGCACGTCGAGGACGGGCGCGTCTACAACGTCAATGTCCCGACGCTGACGCTTTTCGCTCCGCCCGCGGGCACCGCCAACGGCACCGCGGCGATCGTTTGCCCGGGCGGCGGCTACGCGCGGCTCGCGGTCGACAAGGAAGGCTCCGAGCTGCAGCGCTGGCTCAACGGCGTCGGCGTCACCGTCTTCATCCTCAAGTACCGCGTGGCGCCGTATGAGCATCCGGCGCCGCTGCTCGACGTTCTGCGCGCGGTGCGGATCGTCCGCTCGCGCGCCGCCGAGTGGCACGTCGATCCGTCGCGCATCGGCGTCTTCGGCTCGTCGGCGGGCGGTCACCTGGCGGCCAGCGCCGCCACGCTCTACAACTCGCCCGAGGGGCGCACCAACGCCAACGCGACCCTCGACAAGGTCAGCGCGCGCCCGGATTTCATCGTGCTCACCTATCCGGTGATCACCATGCGCCCGCCGGCCGCGCACGGCGGCTCGCGCACCAATCTGATCGGCGCACACCCGTCGGTCGAGCTGATGAACCGGCTCTCGCTCGAGCTCCACGTCACGCCGGAGACGCCGCCGGCGTTCATCGTGCACACGCAGGAAGATCAGTCGGTTCCGGTCGAGAACTCGCTGGCGTTCTATCAGTCACTGCGCAGCGCCGGGGTCCCCGTCGAGATGCACCTCTACGAAAAGGGTCCGCACGGTTTCGGGATGCGCCCCGGGCTCGGTCCGACTTCTGACTGGCCGAAGCGCTGCGAGGAGTGGATGCGCTTTCACGGCTGGCTGGCGCCGGCGCCCGCCGCGACCGCCGGCGCCGCGATCGGAACCATCGGCAGGTAGACCGGCTCCCACATCGCCGCGGCGACCGCCGCTGGCACCTGCGCCTCGTCGATCGCGCGGCGCGCGACGCCCTCGGCGAGCGCGGCGCGCACGACCGCCTCCGCGATGCGCGCGGTGACGCGGCGGATGTCGTTGATGGGCGGAAAGATGCTGCCGCTCGCCAGGTCGCGCGGGCTGACCTCGGACGCCAGCTGATCGGCGGCGGCGGCGAACATCGCGTCGGTCACTTCGCGCGCCTCGGCGACGATCGCGCCCAGGCCGACGCCGGGAAAGATGAAGACGTTGTTACCCTGGCCAATCACGATGCGCCGTCCGTTGTGCGCGACCGGCTCGAACGGGCTGCCGGTCGCGACCATCGCGCGGCCGTCGGACCACGCGATCACCTCGGCCGGCTGCGCCTCGGAGCTGCTGGTCGGGTTCGACAGCGGCAACACCAGCGGCCGCGCCACGTGGCTTGCCATCTCGCGCACCACCGCCTCGGTGAAGGCGCCCGCCTCGCCCGTGGTGCCGATGAGCACCGTCGGTTTCAGGGCGCGCACGACGGCGAGCAGGTCGCGTCGCTGCCCGGCGCCCAGCCCGAAGCGCGCCGCGAGCGACGCGGGCCACGCGAACGCGCGCTTGTGGTCGTCGGCGATCGGCTCGTCGTCGACGAGCAGGCCCTTGCTGTCCAGGCTCGCCGTCGCCAGCGTCAGCGCCTCGCCCGAAAGACCCGCGCGCCGGAGCGTGCTGCGAATCAGGCGCGCGATGCCGATGCCGGCCGCGCCCGCACCCAGCAAGACCACGCGCTGCTCGAGCAGCGGTACCTCGGTCACGCGCGTGGCGGCGACGATGCCGGCGACGGCGACGGCCGCGGTGCCCTGGATGTCGTCGTTGAACGACGGCAGCTGGTTGCGGTAGCGGTCGAGCAGGCGAAAGGCGTTGTTTTTCTTGAAGTCCTCCCACTGCAGGAGCGCGCGCGGGAACCGGCGGCGAATGCCGTGCACCAGCTCGTCGACCAGCGACGCGTAGTCGGGGCCGCGCAGGCGTGGCGCGCGGTAGCCGAGATAGAGCTCGTCCTCGAGCAGGCTGCGGTTGTCGGTGCCGACGTCCAGGCTGAGAGGCAGGGTCTGCCACGGCGCGATCCCCGCGGCGGTGGTGTAGAGCGCGAGCTTGCCGATCGGAATCCCCATGCCACCCGCGCCCTGGTCGCCCAGCCCCAGGATGCGCTCGTTGTCGGTGATGACGATCAGGCGGACGTCGTCGAACGGCGCGCCGCCGAGGACGTCATAGATGCGCCCGCGGTGCTCGGGCGTGATCCACAACCCACGCGCGCGGCGGAAGATGTGGCTGAATTCCTGGCAGACGCGCCCGACCGTGGGTGTGTAGACCACCGGCAGGAGCTCGTCCAGGTGGTCGAGCAGCACGCGGTAGAAGAGGAACTCGTTGCGGTCCTGCAGCGACGCGAGCCCGATGTACTTCTCCAGCGGGTCGGTCTTGCGCTGGATCGCGTGATAAGCGCGGCGCGCCTGCAACTCCAACGTCGTGACGTACGAGGGCAGCAAGCCCTCCATTCCGAAGGTGGCGCGCTCTTCCTGCGTGAAGGCCGAGCCCTTCGAGTACATCGCGTGGCGAAGCAGCACCGATCCGCGATACGGACACTCGAGGTGAAACTGTCCCGGTCCGTCTTGCTTCAGTCCAAAACGCTCCATGCTCTGTCTATCGGCCCCTTCCGCCTCGATCTTTGGGCCAAGGGCAGCGCGATGCAACCCGATTCTCGCGTCGGCGTGGCGAGGCGGCGGGTGGACAGGTCGGTCGGTGGAGAGACAGAATCGACGGCGCTCCACCCGCTCCCCCCCGAGAAGGGTGGAGCGCCGTCTCCGTACAAGGACTTCTAGAAAAAGATCGCTTGCGCGCCGAGCTGGATCGAGTTTCCGGTGAGTGACCCACCGCCCAGTTCGGGCAGCTTGACGTGCGAGTAGGTCGCGATCACGCGCAGCGCCGGTCCCTTGACCAGGTAGCTGAGCGCGCCGTCGATGTTCCAGGCTTTGCCGACGGCCTGCACGTTGGCCCACTGGTAGCGCACCATCGGCTGGATGTTGCCCACGCCCATCTGACCGCTGGCGAGCGCAGCCAGCACATAGAACGAGTCCTTGACCGAGCCATCAGCGACCGCGAAGTGGTAGTACGCCGCCTCGCCGGTGGCCCACGCGCCGCCGCCGAGCTTGAACTCGCCCAGGAGGTCGGCGTTGACCTCGCTGTAGCTCTTATCGTCGGTCGGCGTCGCGCTGCCGTGGCTCTGGAACTGACCGCCCACGCCCAGCGCCAGGACGTCCTTGTCGCCGAAGTAGCTGGCGTTGCCCCAGAAGCCGGGCTCCTTGCCGATGATCGCCAGGTTCAGGCGTCCCGAGTAGAGCGGGCTGCTGTTGACGTCGGCGTTGTCGAACGCGCCGACCAGGTACTTCACCTGACCTTCGTTGAACTCGCCCCAGAGCACGGCGCCGTTGTTGCGCCCCGAGGGGCCCTCGTGCGGCGCTGCGACGACCAGGCTGCCGCCGACGCTCATGAAGCCCGGGTAGTTCCAGGGAATCATGAAGAACGGCCCCGACGCGTTCGAACGATCGACCGGCACCAGCAGGTGGCCGACCCACAGGTGGAACGGATCGCAGAAGTCGAACGACACGATGACGTCTTCGATGGCGACGCCACTGCCCGACAGGTTGGTCGTTCCCGGCATGGCCGCGGGAGGCGTCAGCACCGCCGGCCCGCTGAACGCCGTGTAGTTCCCGTTCAGGTTGACGGTGACGCTGACCTTCTGGTGGATCTTGCCGCCGGCGTGGAGCTCGATGTAGGCGTTGTCCATGTGATAGTCGCCGACGCTCTTCGGGTCGCTGGCCTTTTGAAAAGCCGCGCCCACGCGCGCCCAGGCTCCGACGTCGATCGGCGGCAGCACATCGGGCCGCGTGGCGGGCATGGTCTCGGCCGCCGTCGGTGGCTTCGGGGCCGCTTCCACCGCCGAAGGTGGCGTGAGCGGCGGCGGCGGTGCCGGTGGCGCGGCCTCGGGCGGCGCCGCGGGCGGCGCCGGCGGCGGCGCGCCGGGCGGCGGAGCATCCTGTGCGCGCGCGGCCAGCGCCGGCAGGCCCAGCAGCGAAGCCAGCAAGAGGGTCGCAGGCCACTGGCGGGTCGGCGTCGTCTTCGTTGCCCGCTGGAGCGTCGGCTCCTTGGTCACGGGGCGCGCGCGATGGATTCGAAGAGACGTTGACTCTGGCATCGGACCTCCTATGTCACTGGCTTCGGTTAATGGAGCGGTTCTCGAATTGGCAATCAGCGATGGTCGCCACGTTTGCCGTGACTGTTGCGCCGTTGGTTCGTGTTGTCGTTCGTTGCGGCTGGCGGCGAGCACGATGGTCACTTGCAGTTATTACAAGAGTCGCACTTTGTCGGTCAATAACCGATGTTGAGATCCGTCGTAATTTCTCGACGAAACCATCGATCGCCGCGATCTGGACATCGCTGTCGCGCATTTGTTTCCGGGTCATCAAGGGGAAGCTTCCGGCGCGTTTCGTGCCGGAATCGCGGTCAGAAACATGTCGGCGCGCGCTCGGCGGCGCGTTGACGCCGCAATGAACGTTGCAAATGGCCGCAATCAACGACAAACGAGCCGCAATGAATGGTCGGCGCTCGTTGTGCCGTCGAGAAGCCTCGTGTCGGTCCACGAGCCGCTACTGGAAAATCCGCCTGAGCAGCAGCAGGAACGAGCTGTAGATATTCGCGCCCTCGAATTTTCCGGCGACCTTCGGCTTCGCCGCGGTCCCGGTGATGTGATAGTCGACGTCGACGTGGGCGTTGGGCAGGTGCGGAATCTCCACCGTGACGGCACCGCCGCGCGACCGCGCGGTCAGGTCCAGGTCGACGCGTGCCAGCTCGGGGCGCGACGCTGTCGGCGACGATGAGGCAGGGGAAGGTGCGCCGGCCGCCGCCTTGCTGAGCGCGCGCGGGACGTGCGCCTTCTCGAGCGCGATCTCTCCGCTGACGCGCGTCCGGCGCGTGAGGTCGCCGTCGGCGCGCAGGGCGAAGCGGGCGTCGTCGATCACCACGGGCGGGATCGGCGTCGCGGTCACGCGTCCGCGCACCGGTAGCACGATGCGTGCGGGGCGCGGGTCCATCAGCGATCCGTAGCTCAGCTCGGCGGCGCCGTCGGCGGGCGCGCCGATGATCGCTTCAACGCCCGCTACGCCGCCCGCTACGCCGCCCGCTACGACGCCGGCGTGCGCGCCGACGCCCGCAGCGACGACCAGACCGGAGACGGTGGCGGCATGATCGCCGACGTCGATCTGTCCGCCGCTCACGGAAATCGGCACGACCGGCAGTGCCCGCAACGTGACGACGATGTGGCCCGGGCGCAGGCGGGCGCGTATCGCCGGCCGTGCCGCCGTTCCCTCCGCGCGCCCATCGAGCCGGGCCGTGCCACGCGCGGTCGCTATCAGCCGGGGCGCCGCGAGCGCAAGCAGGTGCGCGTCGAGCTCGCCGTCGAGCGCGAGCGCGATCCGCCGCTCCTCGCCCGTGAATGCCGGCTCGGTCACGGTGCCCGCGAGCCTGAGCACGCCGGTCCCCAGCGTCACCGGCAGGTCCAGGCGCGCGACGCCGTTATCGTCGAGTCGGATCTCGCCGCTGTTCACGCGCGCGTCAAAGGGCAGGCCGGCGGCGCGAAAGGCGATCGGCGAACCCACGCGCACGGTTCCGGTCACGACCGGCACGGCGTTGCTGGCAGCGATCGCAGGCGACGTCGTCTTGGCGGCGATGTCGAAGTCGAGATCGCCGGAGAGGTGGCTGAGCCAGGGCAGGACCAGCGGCGCGACCGCGCCCAGCGCCAGACGACCGCGCACGCCCGCCTGCGCGCCGCCCTGGTCGCTCTCGCCCCACAGCTCGACCGATCCGGCGCTGCCGGCGAAGCGGGCCGGCTCGACGCGGATCGGGCCGCCGGCGCGCGCCGACATGCGTACGTCGCTGATCGCGTGCAGCTCGATGGTGTGCACGCGCGGCGGCGCGCCGGGGCGGCGCGCGCCTGGCACAGCGCTGGTCAGCGTGAGCCCGAGCTCGGTCAATCGCCCCTCGGCGGTCGACGGAGTGCCGGGCGCGACCCGCGCCTCGAAGGTCCCCGACACCACGCCCGCCAGTGTGATGCCGCCGGGGAGCATCGAGAGAAACGGATCCAGCCGCAGGGACCGCAGCTGCATCGTCGCGACGCCGCGCGGGCCGCTTTCCTGCGGCGCGAGCGTGCCCTCGACGCTGACGCCCTCGATGACCTGGCCGACGCCGTGGATCGCGCCGCCCGGGCGGGGCGTGACCACCAGCCGGCCTCCACCGATCGAGCGCCCCTGAAACGTCGCGCGGTCGATGGTCATCTCCCCGGCGAGCTCGGGCGCGCGCACCGACCCGGTCGCGCGCAGCTGCCCCGAGAGTTGGCCCGAGAACGGCAGCGCGGCCTCCGCCACCGCGGGCAGCATGCCGAGCGGGAACGCGCGCACGTCGAGCGTCAGCGCCAGCTGGCCGGCACGGCCGATCCGGCCGGTGAGCCCGATCTCGGTGCCGCCTTCGCCGCGCAGCTGAAAGTCGGCGACCGCGATGCCGCCTTCGCCCATGCGCACCACTGTCGAGGGTGGCAGGTGGCAGAGCTCGCCGAAGACGCGCACCCTCTGGTCGGCGGGCACGTCGACCGTGAGCTCGAGCGCGTCGAGCGCGCCGCGCGCGCGGGCGCGAAAGCTGAGCGTGCCGCTGGCGAAGCTGGGGCCGACCAGCTCGGTGAGCGAGATCCGCCGCGCCTGCGCGTCGACGTCGATCACCGGCGGCCGCAGGTGGCCCGCGGCGTCGGCCAGGGTGATGCGGGCGCGCGCCCGCACCTCGCCGCCGGCGAAGGCGCCGCTGAGCGCAGGGAGCGTCAGCGTGCCGCCCGCGTAGCGCGCGCCGGTGATGCGCAGCGTTTCCGTGCTGCGGGCGCCGCGGGCGCGTGTCGTGGTCAGCTGCAAACGCCGCGGTCCGCCGGTGCCGGCCGGCCGCGCCAGCGTCAGCGTCAGCTCGTCGAGCGAGCCGGTGCGGCCGGCGAGATCGATCGCGCCACGCACGCGCCCGTCGAGCACGCCGCCCGCCAGCGGACGCAGAAACGTGGGCAAGTAGGGCGCGGTCGAGAATCGATCCAGCGCGAGCGCGCCGCGCACCAGCCGGCGGTCGAGCTCGGCGTCGAGGGTGAACCGTCCACCGCTGGGCGACGCGAAGGTGAGGGCGGAGACGCGCGCGCGCGCCGCTGCCGGCTCGACCGCGGCATCGAAGCCGACGCCGCGAAAGTCGAGGTCGCGCAGGCGAAGATCGAAGCCGCGCGCCGCCGCCGTGATCTTCAAGCGGTCGAAGGGCCCGAGGAACCCGAGCTGAAGGTCGGCGTCGGTCTTGCCGACGGTGACCGGGAGCGCTGGCGTGTGGCGCGCGAGGATCGCGCCGAGCGCGTCGGCGGCGTGCTCCAGGTGCGCGTGCAGGTCGATGCCTGGCGGCTGGCGCGGGCGGCTCACACCATAGAGGCCGAGGAACGCGCCGTGGACGTCCAGGCGCGAGCTGCCGGTGGCGACGCCGCTCGCATGGAGCTCGAGCGCGTCGGGAGCGTCGGTGGTGGTCGCGATGCGCGCGATGCGGCCCGCCGAGAACGGCAGCTCGACGCGCGCCGCCCCGCCGAGGATGCGCAGCACGCCGCCGCCGCCGAGATCGGCGTCGCTGACGTCGAACGTGAAGCTGGACGCCGGTCGAGCGGTGGCAGCGGACCCTGGCCCGCCACCCGGACCAGACGCCAGCGCCAGGTTGCCGTGCGCGTGCACCCGCGCCACGGCCAGCCCCCAGCCCGGGAGATCGAAGGTGGTGTCGATCCCGTCGAGAACGGCGCCGCGGATCGCGAACGAGCTCGCGCGCGCGGCGGGGCGCGGGCGCGCCGCCGCGGGGCGCGACGACTGCACGGCGGCCAGAAGGCCGACGGCGCGCTCGCCGCGCAGGCTCGCGAAGCGCCAGAGGCCGTCGCTGACGTGGAGATCGTGCAGCACCAGGCGCGAAGGATCGCGTCCCACCTCGATCGCGACGGTGACGTGCGCCGCGCGCAACACCTCGGTCCCCTCGGGATCGACGATGCGCACGCCGTCGAGCGCAATCGGCGCCGGCCGCCCGTGTAGCAGCTCCCAGACCGCGGCCCAGCTCCAGCGTCCGCCGGCGACGGTGATCGAGCCGCGCGTCGACGGCATCATCCAGCCGACGACTTTGCCGAAACGCGCGTCGCGGATCAGCAGCGGCGCCGGCACCGCGAGCGCGATCAGAAGCGCGATCAGCGCGAGGACGCCGCAGGCGATGCGCGTCAGTGCGCGGCGCCAGGGTCGTCGGCCGGTCATCGCATACCTGCGCTTGAAGGTATTCACAATCCTCGCCAACGGCAAACCTCTGCCGTGGCGGCGTTCACCTCACGTGAGAGACGGACCGAGGTCGGTTACGCGTAGATGTCCCAGTGCACGCGCGTGTCGTCGGCGAGGGTCACGGACAAGCGGCGCAGCACCGTCTCGCCGACGCCCAGCTCGTAGGCGCAGCGATCGAGCAGCTCGGGCCGCGGGTGTGACGGTGACGACGGGTCGTCGAAGCCGACCACGCGCGTCGCCATCGGCCGAGCCAGCAGCGAGGCCGACCACATCGGCGAGCCGGGCAGCGGCGGCACGGGGGCGTGGTGGTCGCGCACGAGCGCGACCAGGTCGCCGGGCATGCCCCAGCGGGACAGCACGGCCTGGCCGAACGCCGGGTGATAACTGGCCAGCACTTCGGCTGCCGACGGCGGCAGCGTGTCGCCCTCGAACGGCTCGCTCCGTGATTCGTCCAGCGTCCACAGCAAGAACGCGGCGCCCGCGTCGAGCAGCAGGCCGCCCAGGTAGCAGCGGTCGGGCTCGAGCGCGACCTCGGGTCCAGTGACCTCGGCGATGGCCTTCATCGCCAGGCCACGCGCGACCGAGAAGCGCCAGATGCGCTCGTGCAGCGTGCGCAGCTCCGGCGCGCGGATCGGATAGCCGTCGCGCAGCGCCAGCGTCTCGGCGACGGCGTGGACCATGCGCGGGCCGACGCGCGCCACGGCGGTGCTGAGGTACTGGGTCTCGTCCTGGCCCGGGTAAAGTCGGCTGTTCGCCAGGCGCATCACGGCCGTCGCCAGGCCCGGATCGCCGTCGAGCAGGTGGACGATCTCCTCGACGGTCAGAGCGCGCGCGTGGTTGGCGGCGTCGAGATCGCGCGCCGACCGGTGCAGGTGACCGATCGTGGGTCCGCCCAGCGGCGGCGGTTCGGGCGACTGCAATCGTTGCAGCAGTTGCTCGCGCGCGCTGTCGGGGCGTGGCGTGCGCGATCGCGCGCGCGCGGCGGTCAGGCCGGACCAGGTGCCCGGCGCCACCACTCGCGCCGGCGGCGTCTGCGGAAGCGTGCGGAAGACTTCGATGCCGCGCTCCAGCGCCGACGCCAGCTCGCTGGTCGACCAGGGCTTCTTCAAGAAGTCGACCGCGCCCATGCGCAGCGCATCGATGACGTCATCCAAGTTGGCGCCAGCGCTCATCACCACGATGCTCGCGGTCACGCCGTGCTCGGGCAGGCGGCGCAAGAGCACGTGCCCGTCGAGGCCCGGCATCCGCAGGTCCAGGAACACCACCGCCGGCTTCAGCTCCAGCGCCATGTGCAGCGCCTCGTCTCCGTCGGGCGCCGTCACGACGTCGCACCCAAGCCGGGAGAGATTGCGCGTCAGCGCCACCCGTACTGGCTCTTCATCGTCGACGACCAGCACGATCGGTCGTCCGCTCATTCCCGCTTTCGGATGCTGCTCCCCGAACACCACGCACCTTCCGTTTTCGCCCGCCGTCCGCCCCCCCGGATCCGCGGCGACAAGCGCCCGCAGTTTATAGAAGAACCGCGCCCGGTTCCAGGGCGGCCGGTGTCCGGGCACCGCGCGATGCCATCGCGCGACGACATCTACATGGAGTTGACGCCGCTCAGCGCCAGACCGATCGGACCCTCGGTGCCGGCCGCGTTGGCGTCGACGACCAGGTGATACTTACCGGCGGGGACGTTGGTGATGGTCTGCTGCCCGTTCAGCGTGCCGTTGGTCGGGATGCACGCCAGCGACGCGCCGGCGTCGCACGCGAACAGCGCGCCGTCGTCGGCGAAGAGCGCCAGCACGTGGTTGCCACCCGGCAGCTGGGCCCACTGGATGGTGATGTCGGCGGCCGCGGGTAGGGTGAAGTCGACATCCTGGTCCTGGCCGCCCATACCGGTAGCGCAGCTCGCCTGCTGATCATTGCCGGCGCCCACCGTCTGTACGCCGACGAACGTCGGTGCGCCGCCGAGCGGCAGCACCCCGACCGATTGGTCGGCGCGGCAGGCGAACTGTGTGCAAAGCGGCGACGTGACGCAGGTGCGATCGGCGCAATCGATGGCGCCGTCGCCGTTGTCGTCGATGCCGTTGTTGCAGATCTCGGTCATCGTCGGCGAGACGCCGGTCAGCGTGATGTTGACCGTTCCCTCGCTGCCCATCTGGAATCCGTCGACGATCAGGTTGTAAGTCCCGGGCTGCAGGCCGGGCATCACGAAGTTGCAGCCGAACGGCAGCACGCTCGGGTCGGCACAATTCACCACGTTGGCGTTGCAGGCGTCGAGCGGCCCGATCTGTTGTGACAGCTCCAGCACCTGCGATCCGGTCTCCGTGCACGAGATCCCGAGCCCCATCGGCTGGGTCGCGATGAAGCGAATGACCTGCTCCTTGCCGTTCCCGCGCCCGCACCGCGTTTGATAGAGATCCTGGCCCGCGGCGACGTTCACCGTCTGGCTCACGCTCTGGCCGACGGCGAGCATGCCGAGGTCGAACCCGGGCATGCAGGCGGTGTTCGAGCAGCCGGCGACGCCGAAGCAGTCGGGATCGGCGCAGTCGACCAGCCCGTCGCCGTCGTCGTCGATGCCGTTGCTGCACAGCTCGACCTGGTGATTCGCGAACGCCGACAAGGTCACCGTCACCGGGCCGGCCTGCGACTGGCTGTTGGCCTTGACGATCAAGATGTAGCGGCCGGCGGCGCGGTTCGAGAACGCGATTTGACCGCCCGGGCCGCCCGGGAACACGCATCCGTTCTCGCTGGTGTCGCACTTCAGACCCGGTCCGGGCGCGGGGAAGAGGCCAAAGCTGTGGCTGCCAGTCTGCGAGTAGACCACCAGGAGGCCGCCCGCCTCGGGCAGCGTGAAGCTGATGGTTTCGTCGCCCGCGGTCGACGAGCCCGCGCAGGTCGGATGGTAGCGGTTGGGTCCGCCGGTCGTGTCGAAGCTGACCGTGCGGCCCGCGCCGTTGATGACCAGCGCGCCGACGTTGAGATCGGCGACGCACTGGTTCTGCGCGCAGTTGGGCGCGGTCTGGCAGGCCAGGTCCTGGCAGTCGGTCAGGCCGTTGCCGTCGTCGTCGATGCCGTTGTTGCAGATCTCCATCGCGGTCGCCGAGCCGGTCGACAGCGTCACCGTCGTGTCGCCCTGCGTGCCGACGTGCGACTCGACGACGACCCAGTACGTGCCGGCGGTGAGCGCCGGGAAGGTGTGGGTTCCAGCGCTCGCGCCCGCGTCGAAGCAGGCGACCGGGTTTTGATCGCACGCCTGGTTGGCGCCGGCGCGGAAGACCGAGACGGCGTGGGCCCCGCCCATCGCCTGGGTGATGTCGACGCGCACGTCGGCGGTTCCAGTCAGCACGAATTGCCCGACGCGGCCGCGACCTCCCGGCGCGACGCAGGTCATGAACCCCTGCGTCGAACCCAGCGTGTTCATGTCGCGCGTCACGGTGGCGCCGTGCGACGCCAGCGTTCCGAAGTCCACGTCGAATTTACAGGAAACGGTAAGGCACCCGGGGAAGGTCACGCACTGAGGATCGGCGCAATCGACCAGCCCGTCCTTGTTGTCGTCGATGCCGTTGTTGCAGATCTCCATCCCCATGACGGGGATGCAGGCGCGGTTGAACATGCAATCGGGGTCGGCGCAGTCGACGAGGCCGTCGTCGTCGTCGTCGATGCCGTTGTTGCAGATCTCGACGCCGGGGGTGACGCAGGCGCGGTTGCCGAAGCAGCCGGGGTCGGCGCAGTCGACGAGACCGTTGCAGTTGTCGTCGGTGCCGTCGTTGCAGATCTCAGGCTGACCCTGTGCGCAGCCGCCGTTGCCGCCGATGCCGAAGCCGCCGGAGCCGCCGCCGCCGCGCCCGCCGACGCCGAAGCCTCCGAAGCCGCCGCTGCCGAAGCCGCCCGTCCCGGAGCCGCCGCCGCCGCGCCCGCCGACGCCGAAGCCTCCGAAGCCGCCGCTGCCGAAGCCGCCCGTCCCGCCGACGCCGAAGCCGCCGAAGCCGCCGCTGCCGAAGCCGCCATTGCCGGAGAAGCCGCCGTTGCCGCCGGACCCGCTGCCGCCTCGACCGTTGGGGGAGTTGCCGCGCGCGCTGAACAGATCGGATCGACCGCAGGCCAACCCACCACAAGCGAAGGCGACCAAAAACCACGTCGACGCAAACCGGGGGGCGCGGTCCATCGATTGCGGAGATTACGCCATTTTGTCCGGTCGAGGCAGCAGTTTCCGCGGCCTATTTCTTGGGCGTTGTTCGAAGCCGGCCGGCGGGTGGGCGCGATCACCCGGCGCGCGTGACACGCGCCGATTGGTTGCCATCGATTTGCAGAGTGCCTTGGATTGCCGCGTGCGCCGCAACGCGATTTCATCTCGACGAACGAACGGACGAAGGAAAAACGAGAACGAGGACGACCGAAGACGAACGAAGACGAACGACGAGAGCAAGACCGACGACGAGCAAGCCCGTGGACACCGAGACGACGGCCGACGACACCGAATCGATACGCAGCCGATCCCTTCCCGACAGATTGCGCGCCAACATGTCGGAAGACGCCGGAAGACGCCGGAAGACGCCGGAAGACGCCGGAAGACGCCAAAAAAGACGCCAAATGACGTCAGAGAAACGAGCGGTTTTCTTTTCGCGAAAGGCACAATTCTTCGAGCGAGACGAGGTAAGACTGGTACAATCACCGCGCCGATCTTCTTTCCCCGCAAGATCGGTCGGGTCCTAGCCTCATCGAGATGCTCGCGGTGTGGAGAGCCGGCGGGGGTCCACATTCGGAGGCCAAAGTGCGATTCAAGATGACGCCGGCGACCGGTCCTTTACTCGAAGATTTACAGATGCTCAGCCTCGACATCGAACCGGGGCTCGAGCTGGTCAGCGCCGCCGCCCGCGGCGAGTGGCGCGAGATGCGGTCGCGCTTTCCGACAGCACAGGACGTCGCGACGGGGTTTTCCCCGCTCTCCGATGAAGAACTGTTGGTGATGCGTTCCAAGGTGGTCCGGTTCCGGGAGCTCATGGGCCTCCGGCGCCACCTGATGCGCGTCGGGACGCCCGGCGCGGGGACCTCGCTGAGTGTGCTCGGTGCGCGCGAGCCGGTGGTCCGGTCGTAGCACCGCTGGAGATGCGCCGGCGGTGTTCGCGAGCGGTGGGACCGCGGCGCCAAGGCTGAGGGCCGCGCGACGCGCGCAAACGTGACGACCGTGACGGTGCCGCGCGCGCCGCCGCGGTGACGGTTGCGCGGCGCGCACCGTCGGGGATAGAAGATGCGCCACGAATGTCGCAGGCGACGCGAATGCAGCCGGCTCTGGTGCTGCTCGCCGGAGTCGCGACGACGGTGGCAACGACGCTGAGCTTCGCGGCGCTCGCGCGCGCGCAGGAAAACGCTGGCGTCAACGCTGGCGTCAACCCGGTTGTCGGCGCCCCTGTCGATGTCCCCCCGACCGAGCCGCCGCCGCCGCGCTACTTCTATCACCACTACGATTACGGCACGCAGTCGCTCTACAGCCCACTGTGGGTGTTCCTGAACCGTGGCTACGACGTCCTCCAGGATCACGTCGCCAGCCGAAACATCCTCGACCAGCACTACCGCACGAACACCGGCAACGTGCTCGACAACCTCGCGGATCCTTTCCCCGCCATCAGCGCCG
Source organism: uncultured Myxococcales bacterium (assembly GCA_964571275.1). Taxonomy (GTDB): domain Bacteria; phylum Myxococcota_A; class Polyangia; order Fen-1088; family Fen-1088; genus DASRQZ01. Next base: position 11,381 of record CAZNCQ010000055.1, on the reverse strand, counting down.
ACGGATGGAAGACATTCCTCACCGAGGAGATCTTTCCGCTGAGCTTCACGTCGGCCACCGCGCGCTGGGTGCCGAACTATACGTTGCACCTCATCGGTGGCGGCATGACCTACACCGCGCTCGCCGAGTGGTTCGAGGATCGCAGCATCCCGCTCCCCCACCTGTGGTCGGGGGTGACGTTGATGGCGTCGGCGCTGGTCAACGAGACCATCGAGAACAAAGGGATCGTGGGGCACAACACCGACGCGATCGCCGACATCTGGGTTTTCGATATCGCGGGCATGATCCTGTTCAGCTTCGACGCGCCGAAGCGTTTCTTCAGCCGGGAGGTGGTGATCTCCGACTGGTCGTTGCAGCCGACGTTCACGTTCCCGCACGGCCAGCTACACGACCAGGGCAACTACTTCGCGGCGCGCTGGGCGCTCCCGTTCTATCCGCGCCTGCGCCTCTTCGCCTGGTTCGGGGAGGCGACGACCGGCGGACTATCGTTTCGCATCAACGACGAGTACTCGATCTCGGCGGCGGCGGGCGGCTCGGCGGTGCACCTGGTCAACCAGTCGACGATGCGGGTCGAGAACACCGTGGTCTTCACACCTACCGCCGCCGCCTTCCTCGATCGGAACGAATCGTTGCTCGCGTCGGTACAGGTCACCGACATCGAGGACTACTTCGTCTCGGTGAACATGTACCCGCACGCGGTTTTCGAGCGCGGCCCCGCGGCGGGCCTGTGGACCGTGATCGACAAGCGCGGCCACCCCGCGTTCGGGATCTCGCTGTCGCGCCTGCTGGGCGTCGGCGTCGGCTGGAGCAGCCTCTAGTACACCGAGCGGCTAGCGCGGCGACATCTTGCGTAGCAGCGAACGAAAGCCGCCGACGTCGGCCTTCTTGGCGCTTTCAGCGGGGCTTTCGAGGATCCACAGGCCGAGATCGATCGCGCCCTCGCTGTGCAACAGCGCGGCGTCGTCGAGCCGCAAGCCCCCGCCGGCCACGATCTCGGGCAGCGTCGTGCGCGACGGCAAGCCGAGTTGGTGCTTCGCGCCGAGCGCGTTCGAGATCTGCGCTGCCACCATGTTGAGCAGCTCGGCGATCGCATCGTCGACCATCGGCTGCGTGACCTCGGCTGGCTTCTTGCCGAAGAACGCCGCGCCCAGCGCGCGGCTCCCGCGCGTGTCCGAAGCCACGACGACGACGATGTTGGGATCGCCGAGCAGCGGGATCATCACCATCTGACGGCAGATCGACTCGCCGCGCTCCATCGCGTCGCCGGGGACGAACGTGACGTCGCACATCGTGCGGGTGACGTTCGAGACCAACGCGGCCAGCGTCTGACAGTCGGGGAGCTTGGACATAGAGGACGGATCGCCGCGACCCCGGTTCTCCGGCGGAACGACGTCATAGGGGAGTCTCGGTGGCGAACCACAGAACTTGAGCGGTCGCGCGCGCTGCGTCGGGGGTTGTGTCGGTGCCGCACTTTCAGCTACCGGCAAATCGCGTTACAGTGCGGCTGCCCCGTCGAGAAGCACCGCGGCGAAGAGACGCACTGTGACGGGGTGACGTGGCGGAAAGGAGCGGGTCATGAGGATCGAACGAACCTTCACCCAGGCCGGCGTCAGGATGTTCGTGGCGGCAGCTTGCGGGCTGGCAGCGATCTCCGTCGCGCCGGGCCGTGCGCGCGCGCAGCTCAAGGATGTGTTTCAGGCGCCGAACGCGGTCAACGAAGGAATTCACAAGACGTTCGCGCAGGAGATCGGCGCGGGCCGCGGCGACGTCTTCACGCCGGGCTCGTCGCTGTACAACATCGGGCGCGATCCGTTCCGTGCCATCCGGCGCGGGCGGCAACTGTTCCAGCGCAAGTTTCTGCTCAGCGACGGCCTCGGGGACGACAATCGCCAGGGCAACATCAATCGCGACCCGACGATCGGGGCCGGGCTCGCCGACTCGTGCGCCGGGTGCCACGGGCGCCCGCGCGGGTCGGCCGGCCACGGCGGCGACACCTACACGCGGCCCGACAGTCGCGACGCGCGCCACCTGTTCGGGCTGGGGTTGCAGGAGATGCTCGCCGACGAGATCACCACCGAGCTGCGCCAGATGCGCGCCGACGCCATCACCGCCGCGCGCAACACGCGCATGACCCAGACCATCGACCTGGTCTCATCGAAGGGGCCGAGCTACGGCCAGCTCGTCGTGCGGCCGAACGGCCGCATCGACACGTCGGGCGTCGAGGGCATCGACGCCGATCTGCGCGTGCGTCCGTTCCAGGCGCAGGGTGGGGTGATCTCGATCCGCGAGATGGTCGTCGACGAGCTGAAGGCGGAGATGGGCCTCGAGGCGCCCGACACGGATCTGTTGATCGCGTCGCGCGGCGGCCGCGTGGTCACGCCGTCCGGCATGGTGCTCGACGGGCGCGCCGACAACATCGATGCCCCGCCGGTGAGCACGCCCAACCAGGACGGCGACGGCGACGGCAGGACCAACGAGATCCCGATCGCGATCGTCGACTACTTCGAGAGCTACCTGCTCAACAGCTTCGAGCCCGCGGTGGGCCAGGTCAGCGCCGAGGCCCAGCTCGGACGCGCGATCTTCACGCAGATCGGCTGCTCGAGCTGCCACGTCCCCAACCTGCCGATCGACGTGGATCGCCGCATCGTCGACGTCGACACCGAGTTCGACGCGGTGAACGGCGGCCCGTTCAACGGCCTGTTCGCCACGATCACGTCGCTGGTCGCGTCGCCCGCTGCGGCGGTCGCACCGGCGGCGCGCGGGCTGCCGCCGCTGCAGCCGCCCGCAGGGGCCGGCGTCCTGGTGCGCAACGTCTTCACCGACTTCAAGCGGCACGACGTCGGACCCGCGTTCTACGAACGCAACTTCGACGGCTCGCTGCAGACGATGTTCATGACCACGCCTTTGTGGGGCGTGGCGACGACGGCGCCCTACGGGCACGACGGGCGCAGCGCGACGGCGGAGCAGGCGATCCTGCGCCACGGGGGCGAGGCGGAGTTCTCGCGCGACATCTATGCAGCGCTGTCGCGCGACAATCAGTTGTGGGTGCTGGACTTCCTCGGCTCGCTCGAGCTGTTTCCGCCCGAGGACACGGCGTCAAACCTGCAACCTGCCGATCCGACGGCGGCAACATTCCCGCAGACCGGTCACGGCGCCATCGCGCTCACGTCGCTGTTCTTGAACCCACGCGATCTGGAGTGATGGCGGACGGCGACGAGGTTCGCACGGCGCTTCGTCGCGCGCCGCTGGTCATCGGAGCGCTCGTGATCGCACTCGGTGCGCTGCTCGCGGTCGGGCTCGTGCGCGCACGCCGCGATGGGCTCGCGCGCGCGCGGGCGGCCGCAAACCCGCCCCCGAGCGCAGCGGCCGGTGCGGCGGCCGACGTCGACGACGTCGCCGATCTCCTGCGCCGTGCGCGCGGCAACCCAGGGTTGCTCGTCGAGGCGTTCGCGGCCTGGGCTTCCGATCCGCAGGCGCAGGGCCGGCGGCGCATCGTCCTCGGTGCGCTGTCTGCCGAGCCGCAGGCGATGGCGCGCCTCGCCGCGCTGCTGGCGGCCGTCGAGGCGTCGCCGCTGGCTCTGGACGCCGACCCGCTCCGCCGTGACATCGTCGCCGCGGTCTCGTCGGTGTGGACCGGTGCGCTGGTGCGCAAGGGGCGCGATCTGATGTTCGCCGAAGGGCGCCCGCGCGCGCGCCAGGTCGTGATCGCGTCGTTCGTCGAGCTCGCGCTCTCGGACCGCGCCGCCGCGCTCGACGCCACCCAGCGCAGCGGGCTCACCTCGGACTTCATCGATCTCTATCGCCAGGCCGGGCCCGACCAGCGGCGCGACGTCGTCGCCGTCGTGCGCAAGCTGGGCGGCGACGACGTCGCGGAGCTGCTGCAGGGGCACGGCCTGGGCACCGACAGCACGCTCGAGCATCACCTGGAGCACCGGCGCAACGTCGAGGCGGCGATGCGCCAGGCAGGGGCCGCGCCGCACTGAGTGCGGAGCGGCGGCGCTCGATCAGCGTCGCATCATCGGCGCCGGAGGCGTGGGGGCGCGCGCGGCCTGCACCGGGGCAGCCGCGCCGGCGCGCACCTGACCCACTGCCACTGGGGTCGTGGCGCGGCCGATCGCGCCCGCGAGCGGCGCGCGGCGCGCGCTCGATGCGCGGCGGCCAGGGCGAACGGCGACCGGCTCCTCGACGGGCGGCGGCGGAGGCACGTGCTCCAGCGAGGCGCTGACCTCACGGTCCTGGTGCGGCAGCACCTTGAATGTCAGCGGCAGGTAGCCGATCTTGGCCAGCACCAGCTCCACCGGCGTGGAGCTCCGCGGCAGATCGATCAACAAAGGTGTCTCGCCGAGGTCGCTCCCGAGCTTGTTGGTGACCGTCGCGCCTTGCGGCGTCGAATCGAGCGCGATGTGGACCGTCGGCGACAGCGGCGCAATCGCCGGCGGGGGCGGCGGGGGCGGCGGCCGGCGCCCGATCGCAAACAGCAGCGCCAGCGCCAGCGCGGTCGGCAGCGCCATCGCCCCCCAGACCCAGCGCGGAACGACGGTGCGCACCGCGGCCGCCGGTGCCGACGCGCTCACGTGCGGCGGCAGGCGCGGCGGCGTCGCCGGCCTCTTGACCGACTCGCCGGCCACCGGCGACGACGCCGATCGCGCGGGCGCGACCGACAGCGGCACGCCGTCCGACTCCGCGATCAGCATCGCGCCGCTGTCGGGCACCTCGATGGTCTCCTCGACGATCGGGCCCGGCGGCTGCGCCGGCGCGTCCTCGAGGTCGGCCAGCTCGCGCGCCTTGCGCGCCAGCGCGCGCGTCGAGTAGCGCTCGCGCAGCACCACGGTTTCGAGGTCGTCGCCCATCGCGCCCGCGCTCGGATAGCGCTTCTCCGGGTCGCGCTCGAGCGCGCGCATGACGATCGTGTCGAGCGCGCGCTTGACGCCGGGGTTGCGCGCCGACGGCGGCGGGATCTCCATCTCGCGCACCAGCCGCAGCGTATCGAGGTCGTTCTCGCCGACGAACAGCTGGCGGCCCGACAGCAGCTCGTGCAGCACCACGCCCAGCGAGAACACGTCCGACCGGGCGTCGGCGGTCTTGCCGTCGAGCAGCTCGGGCGCGACGTACGACATCTTGCCCTTGACCATGCCCGCGTCGGTGACGCTGGCGCGCAACGCCGCCACCGCGCGCGCGATGCCGAAGTCGACGACCTTCACGGTGCCGTTCCAGCTGACCATGATGTTGGGCGGGGTCACGTCGCGGTGGACGATGCCCAGCGGTTTCCCGTCGGGACCGGTCAGGGTGTGCGCGAAATCGAGACCGCGACACGCCTGTCGCCCGATCTCGGCGACGAACGCCGGCGGCGGCACTTCACGCCGGCTCTCGAGCCGGCGTCGCAGCAGCCAGCCCATGTCGAAGCCCTCGACCGGCTCCATGACGATGTAGTAGCCGCCGTCCTGCGGCGCGAAGTCGAAGACCTGGACGATGTTGGGGTGGACCAGGCGCGCGCAGATCTTCGCCTCGTCGACGAACATGCGCACGAACTCCGGCGCTTCGGACAGCCGCGGGTGGATCCGCTTGATGACGAAGGGGCGCTCGAATCCCTCGGGGCCTTCACCGACAGCACGGAACACCTCGGCCATTCCGCCGCTGCCGATCTTCTCCGTGAGCCGATATTTCATCATCACGAACGCCCCTGGGACGCGACCGCAGAGCGGAGCATGAATCTTCTAGCGCGATCGCGAAGTCAGTGTAAAGGCGCGGGGCGGCTTGGGGAGGTCTGGCAGATGCGTCACACTCCACGCGGTGCGGCGGGACCCACCCCGCCGCAACCCCGCGATTGGCGCGGATTCCGGGTCGTTCTTCGGTTTTTTCCCGCGAGGAGCGGCCACGCCCCTGCCGACGGCATGAGTCGTGCTTGCCGTCGGTGTAGGCAGCGTACTTTTTATCTGATTCCGCTCTCGGTCGAGTATAAATAAGTGTCCGGGTCGTGGTCCCGCGCGCTGCAGGGGTGGTTGGCCGCTGTTTCTGTTCGCCCCTCTGGTTCCGGTCGGGGGATTCCCCCGGTCGGATCGGAGCCGGTACGAGAGGCTCCATGCTTTTTAGATCCTTGCATAAGAAAGCGCCTGGGTTCCGCGTTCGTAGCTTGGTCGTCGCGTCAGCCGCGTTGTCGGTTCTCGGTTCCGCGTGCGTCGGCGCGATCGGCGGCGGGTTGTCTCTGAGCGGCAACGGTGTTGGCGGAAACGGCGCCGGCGTTGGCGGAGGCGGTGGCAGCTCGGACATTCCCCCGCCGTCCGTCAACTTCCCGACCGAGAGCGCCTGCACCAGCAACAGTCCGGGCCCGACGATGCTGCGCCGCCTCAGCGCCTCGCAGTTCGCGTCGTCGATCGTCGATCTGTTCAACGATCCGTCGGTCCCGATCGCGGCGGTGTTCAACGACCCGCTGGTGATGGACTTTGCCATCGACGCGAACTCGCTGGTCGTGCAAGGGCTCAATGCCAACCAGCTGATGACCAATGCCGAGGCGATCGCCAGCTGGGCGGTGACCAATCACCTGGCGGATGTCACCGGTTGCAGCAGCACCGACCCGGCCTGTCCGGCGTCGTTCATCCAGTCGTTCGGCAAGCGGGCGTTTCGCGCGCCTCTCAGCACCGCCGTCGTCGGCGACTACCAGGCGCTGTTCTCGGCCGAGGCGTCCTTCAACGACGGAGTGACCGCGGTGATCGCGGCGATGCTGCAGTCGCCGCGGTTTCTCTATCGCACCGAGCTCGGCGATCCGGCCGCGCCCGCGCCGGCCGCCGGTGCCACCGTGGCGCTCACACCCAACGAAGTCGCGTCGAGCCTGTCGTACCTGCTCACGGGCAGCGCGCCCGACGCGACGCTGCTGGCGGCGGCCGACGCCGCCGCGGGCGGCAGTCTGTCGGTCGCCGACATGGTCACGCAGCAGAGCCAGCGCCTGCTCGCCGATCCGCGCAGCCAGAACATGCTCATGGACTTCATGTCCAGCTGGCTCGGGCTCGACAAGCTCTACAGCACGGTCAAGGACGACAGCATCTTCATGCTGACCAGCGCGCTACGCGACGAGATGGCGTCGGAGACGCGCAACCTGGTCGTCGACACCTTCTCGAGCGGCGGCAGCTTCAGCGACCTGCTCACCGCGGATCACTCGTTCCTGAACAAGGATCTGGCGCAGTTCTACGGCTTCGACAGCAGCACGCTCGGCGCCACTTTCACGCGCGTGCCGTACCCGGGCTCGACGTCGCGCGACGGCGGCATCCTCGCGCACGCCAGCATCCTGACTGGCTACGCGCGGGCCGACATCTCGTCGCCGACGCAGCGCGGGCACCTGGTGCGTACGCGGTTGCTGTGCCAGTACGTGTATCCGCCGGGCGCATCGCTCGACACCACGTTCCGGCCCGATCCCACTCCGACGACCACGCGCGCGCACTACGAGAACGCGCACGCGCACGGTGACTGCTCGACGTGCCACCAGCAGATGGATCCGATCGGTTACGGCTTCGAGCACTACGACGCCTTCGGGCGCTGGCGCGACACCGAGAACGGCTATCCCATCGACTCCTCGGCGACCATCTACAACGCCAACGCCACCGACGGGAACGTCAACTTCAACGGCATCGCCCAGCTCGAGACCTATCTGGCCGGCAACGCCGATCTCAAGACCTGCATGGTACGGAACTGGTCGTTCTACGCCTACGGCAGCACGACCTGGGCGCAGGACGCGTGCACCTATCAATCGATCCGCCAGGCCTCATCGTCGGGCGGGTACGCGATGCGCGACGTGCTGAACGCGATCATCCGCGCCCCCCACTTCACCAGCCGCGTGCCGGCGCCCTGAGGCCGAGGAGAAATTCGATGTCGATGTTGAGTCGTAGACAGTTCGCTTACGGAGCCGGCGCCGGCATGTTGTTGTTGCCGTTCATGTCGATGCTCCGGCGGCGCCCGCTGCGTGCCGCCGGCACCAAGCGCGCAACGCGCCTGATGTTGTTCTGTTCGATGGGCACCAAGCCCGACCTCTGGAGCCCGACCGGCGTCGTCGACGAGAACACCTTCACGTTCGCGCCGTCGACCGCGCCGCTCGCCGATCACAAGGACAGCCTGGTGCTGCTCGAGGGCCTGCCGAGCGGCAACCCCGGTGACGGCCACGGCGCGCCCGACGGGATCACGGGCATGGGGTACGGTGCCGGCGGCTACTACAACGGCACGCGCGTCTTCCGGTCGCTGGACCAGTTCGTCGCCGACGGGCTGCTCGCCGCGGGCATCAACCGCCCGATCCCGTCGCTGCTGCTCGGATCGGACACTTCGATCAACGGCGGTACCACGCTGTTCTGGCGCGGCAACAACCTCTTGCCGATCGCGTCGCCGATGTCGGCGTACAGCACGGTCTTCGGCGGCGCCATGCCCATGGGGACGTCGGCCCAGGTGCTGCTCAAGCGGCGCCAGAGCATCCTCGATCTCGCGACGCGGGAGATCAACGACATCCGTGCGCGCGTGGGCACCGTCGAGAAGGCGCGCCTGGATCTGCACCTGGATTCGATCCAGCAGCTCGAGAACAAGCTGATGCAGGCTGGCTCCGGCGGGAGCTGCAATCAGCAGACGGGGGCGACCGATTCGACCGCTGCGCACCCCGGCATCGCCAACGATCTCATCCACCTCGACATCGCCATCAACGCGCTCGCGTGCGACGTGACGCGCGTGGCGGCGATCCAGTTCGGAACCGATTCACAGTTCCAGGTCGATCTGCCGGGGTTGCAGGGCGATCAACACACCAGCTTCATTCACGGCAGCAGCACCGACTTCACCAACCTCACCAACTTCGAGGCCTGGCTGGCCCAGCAGTTCGCCGACGTGATCACCAAGCTGAAGGCGCGGCCGGATCCCAACGATCCGACGGCCACGCTCTATGACACGACGTTGCTGGTCTGGTGCCGCGACATGGGCGACTCGACGCTGCACAACCAGAACTCGATGCGCTTCGTGCTCGCGGGCGGCGCGGGCGGATACCTCAAGACCGATCCGCGCGGGCGCTATCTGGATCTGCGTCCGATGGGCATGACGTCGTCGGCGAACCGGCACGAGCGCGTGCTGCTGAGCATCCTCGATGCGATGGGGATCACCGACTACACCGGCTTCGGCGATCCGAACCTCACGTCGCCGTACAAGTCGCCGCTGCCCGGCCTGGCGGCGTGACCGAAGAGCGCGCGGGATCGTGAGCGGTAGCGGCGCGGCATCCGCCGGCGCCGAGGCCGGGCCCGTGGAGGCGTCGGTGCTCGCCGAGCTCGCGCGCGACGCAGCCGGCGGCCTGCTCAGCGAGACCTGGGTCCCCCCGTCGGGGCGCGGCACACTTCGTCTGTTGCGCGGGGGCGCCACGGCGGCGGGCGAGGGCGCCGAGACCGTCGTGCTGTTGCACGGGCGAGGACATGCGGCGTCGATCTGGTTCCCGTGCTGGCCGGCGCTGGCGGCGCGCCACGCGCTGCTGGCCGTCGATTTGCCGGGCTTCGGACGGTCGACGCCACCGGCGCTCGACGGCCGGCGCCGTCCCGACGCCGAGACGGCGCTGGCTGGCTTCGTCGATCCGCTCGAGGCCTGCCTCGCGTCCGAGGTCGCGGCCGGGCGCGCGTCCGGGCTGGCGCTGGTCGGCCACTCGCTGGGCGGGCTGGTCGCGCTCGAGCTGGCGCTGCGCGGGCGGCTGCCGGTGCGGCGCCTGGTCCTGATCGACGCCATGGGCCTCGGTCCGGCGATGACCGGCGCGGGGCGCGTCTTCTTTCGCCTGCATCCCGAGCGCCTGCTGCGCTGGCTCGGGCCGCGCCTCTTCGCGCGCCTGAATCCATCGCCGCCGACGCCGCTCGGCCGCCGGGTCGCGGCGCTCGAGCTCGAGCTGCTCTCGGCTCCGGCGGTGGCGCCCGCGCGCGCGCTGGCGGCGCGCGCGTTCGACGCCTTCTGCCCGCTCTGGGGGCCGGTTTTTCATCGTCGCGCGCGCCTGCGCGATGTCACCGCGCCCGTCCTTCTGCTCTGGGGCGCGCGCGACGCCGCGCTGCCGGCCGACAATGCCGCGTCGGCGCGCGCCGAGCTGCCCGCGGCGCGGAGCCTCATCCTTTCGCAAGGACACTCGCCGCACCTCGACGCTCCCGATCAGGCGGTGCCGCCCATGCTCGATTTCTTGGCCGCCGGCGCGCGCGGCGGTTAATGTGACCCCGGAGGATCATCGAATGGAAGACGGCATGACGTCGATCGCCGAGGTCTCGATGGAGTGCGCCGCCGGCTACGCGCAGACGATCCACGTGGGGCACCACCGTCTGACCGCCGACGAACCCAAGTCGAACGGCGGCACCGACACCGGCCCCACACCTTACGCGCTCTTGCTGTCGGCGCTGGGCGCTTGCACCGCGATCACGTTGCGCATGTACTCCGACCGCAAGGGCTGGGCGCTGGGCGCGATCGACGTGCGCCTGCGCATGCTGAAGTCGCATGACGGTCGTGACCGCATCGAGCGCGTGATCACCTTCGGCGCCCCGCTCAGCGACGACCAGCGCGCGCGCCTGGGCGAGATCGCCGGCAAGACGCCGGTCACGCGCACGGTGTCGGCGGGCGCCCCGATCACCACGACGATCATCGAGCAGCCGAGCGGGTGAGCGCGCGCGCGATCATTTCGCGGCGCGCGGGGCGCGGATCAGCAGTGGTGGCGCTTGCTCTGGCGGCGGCGCTGGCCGGCGGTCGCGGCGGCGACGTCGCGCGCGCGGCCGCCGCCGACGCGGGCGCGCCGACCGCGAAGGTCAGCGGCGCGCGCGCAGCCGTGCACAGCGACACGCTGACGCTGGTGCTGGTCGGCGACGTCGGGCTCAACCGCAGCGGCACGGCCGTCGACGCGCGCGGGGTGCTCGAGGGGCCGCAGCCGACGCCCTGGTCAGAGCTGTCGGTGAAGATCGCGAAGCTGATCAACGGCGAGCTCAACTTCATGAACCTGGAGACGGTGGTCACCGACCGCAACGACCTCGCCGCCGCCGACAAGGGGCAGGCGGTGCCGTTCGGTTTTCGCTCGCATCCCTCCGGTGTGCGCTTTCTGACCGACCTCGGATTCAATCTCGTGTCGGCGGCCAACAACCACGCCTACGACTTCGGCGTCGCCGGCGCGCGCGAGACCGTGCGCAACCTCGCCGCGCTCGCCGCCGAGGGGCGGCTGCACTTCAGCGGCATCGGGCTCAATCGCGAGGAGGCGAGCCGCCCGGTCGAGCTGTCGCTGCCCGCGGGCCACGTCGCCTTCTCGGCGATCGGCATCGTCACCAACAACATCAACGCTCACCGCGCGACCGCCGACAAGCCGGGCACGATGGCTTATCGCATCGACGAGGACTGGCGCGAGGTCCGGCGGCGGCTCGCCG
>CAZNCQ010000054.1:0-30529 GCA_964571275.1 uncultured Myxococcales bacterium | reverse complement strand
ATCCCGGGATCGCCTCCAGCTTGTCGAGCGTGCCGCCGGTGTGGCCGAGCGCGCGTCCGGCAATCATCGGCACGGGGACGCCGCACGCGGCGACCAGCGGCGCGAGGCAGATCGACACCTTGTCGCCGACGCCGCCCGTCGAGTGCTTGTCGACCTTGCGGCCCGGGATCGCGTCGAGATCGAGCCTTTCGCCCGAAGCGATCATCGCGCGCATCCAGACGCCGAGCTCGCGCGGCGCCAGCCCGCGCCAGACGATCGCCATCAGCAGCGCCGCGATCTGGTAGTCGGGGATCGCGCCGGTCGCGGCGCCGGCGACCAGCGCGCGGATCGCGTCGTCGTCGAGCGCGCCGCCGTCGCGCTTGCGCGCGATCAGCGCCGGAACATCGAGATAGGAACCCTGGGAAGGTTTCCGTGACGGGCGCGGGCGGAGTTTGCGGACGGTCACGTCACACGTGTCACCATCAGCTTCGCACGTTTCGGCGCGCGCCGCGCGCCCGCGTCGTCGGTCCGGCGGGCCCCGACTTGCCGGGCTGGAACGTCTGCGGTTCACTGCGGTCATGAGCACCCTCACGCCGGTACCACGGCCGATCGCCAAGGATCTCTGGGTCATTCACCATCTCCTGAAACTGCCGCTCGGCATGCGCATGCCGCTCTGTGCGACGTTGGTCCGGCTGGCCGACGGTGGGCTGTGGGTGCATTCACCAACGCCGCTCGGGCCCGAGCTGGCGACCGCCGTCGAGGCGCTGGGCCCGGTGCGCGATCTCATCGCGCCGAACCGCTTCCATCACCTCTCGATCGGCGCGTGGAGCCAGAGGTTTCCCGCCGCACGCATCTGGGGCGCGCCGGGGTTGGCGGAGAAAAGGCGCGATCTCTCGTTGACGGGGGTGCTCGGCGACGGCGCGGCGCCACCGTGGTCGGGCGAGATCGCTGCCCTGGCGCTCGCGGGCGCGCCCAGCATGAACGAGGTCGTCTTCTTCCACGGCGCGAGCCGCACGCTGGTGTGCACCGACCTGCTCTTCAACGTGCGGAAGCCGGCGAGCGCGATGACGGGATTCGTGCTGTCGCTCATGGGCACCAAGGGCCGTTTCGCGATGAGCCGCCTCTGGCGGCGCTACGCGCGCGATCGCGCCGCGCTCAAGGCCAGCGTCGAGCGGATGCTGTCTTGGGACTTCGCGCGCGTGATCCCGGCGCACGGCGAGGTCTACGAGAGCGACGGCGACGCCCGCGCTGAGACGCGCGCCGCGCTGGCCTGGGTGCTTCGCTAGTCGTCGCGCCGGATCCGGAGGGTCTCGCGCGCCGCCGGCCCGCGAGCGTCGTTATCACACCGGCCGTTCGGTCTTGCCGTCCGGCCTGCGCGCGAAACGGCCGGCGTCTCTCGCATGCACCGGGTCGGGGGCGGGCCAAGGCCAACCGCCGAACTGGGTTCGCTGGTAGTCGGCGAAAGCCTGGCGGATCTCGTCGCGCGTGTTCATCACGAACGGGCCGTACTGCACGACCGGCTCGCCGATCGGCCGGCCCTGCAAGAGCAGGATCTCGGTCTCGGTGTCGCCGGCCTCGAGCGGCAGCGCGCGATCGGCGCGCACCTCGATCTCGTGCGACGGCGGGATCTCGCGCCCGGCGACGCGCAGCCCGCGCCCCTGGAAGAAATAGAGCGCGCGGTTCGAGCCGTGCGCCGCCGCGGGCACCGTCCAGCGCGCCCCCGGCGCCATCTTGATGGTCCAGATCGCGACGTCGCTGCCCGCGGCCGACGCGAATGAATCGGGAGGCGGCGGGGGCGGTGTCACCTCGCCGAGCTTGCCCGCGACCACCGCGACCTCGATCGGCCGGCCGGCGTCGTCGGTGAACGTCGGCCGCGGAATCGTCGGCGCCCACAGCATCGAGAAGTACGGCGTGACCATCTTGCTGGCTGCCGGCAAATTGAGCCAGATCTGGAACAGCTCGAGCGGATTCGGACGCGCGCGCTCGACGAGCGGGAACATCTCCGCGTGCTGGATACCGCCGCCCGCAGTGAGCCACTGCACGTCGCCCTGGCCGTAGCGCGCGGTCGCGCCCAGCGAATCGGAGTGATCGAGCAGGCCGTGGCGCACGACGGTGACCGTTTCGAAGCCGCGGTGCGGGTGTTGCGGAAAACCCGGCACGACCTCGCCGTGGTACATGCGCCAGCCGTCGCGGCCCTCGAAGTCCTCACCCAGGTTGCGCCCCGCCAGTGACACGGCCGGGCCGAGTTGCTCGTTTCCGGCCGGATAGTGGTCGTCGTGGTGCACGCAGAACAGAAACGGATCGTGCGTGCGCCAGGGAAACCCGAGCGGGGTGACCGAGAGGATGGGCGACGGCGAGGTGCTTTCGTCGGACGTCATCGGAGTGGAACCTTTCGGGACGTGCGGGGTGCAGGCCGCCGACGCCACCGTGCCGGCGGCGGCCAGAGCTTTCAGCGTGTCGCGGCGGCTGATTCGGCTCACGGTCCTCAGTGGTAGCTGAGCGTTCCCCCGAAGACAACCCCGGCCGGGTTCGTAGCGTAGGTGCAGCTCCCCGTGCATCCTCCGAAGCTGGCGGGACCGTTCTGGGCGGCAATGGTGATGGTGTTGGTGCCCGGGTGCAGTGCCGTCGACAGATCGAAGGTCGTGAGCATGGTGTTCGAAAGCCCCGCCTGGGTCTCATCGGTCGTGCTGCCGACGCCGTCGACGTCGACGCCGTTGACCACGACCCGGGCCTTGTCGTCGGCGCTGATGCTGATCGTGCCCGTCGGCCCCAGGCCCAGATTGAACGTACGTGAAAAATAGAACTGCTTCAGATCGGGGACGTCGGTGACGGCGATGCCCGGTCCCCAGATCCACACGGCGCCGGGGATCGACGCCAGGCTAAAGGCCCAGCCGACGCCCGCGTGTCCGTAGATCAGGGCCCCGGTGGGGCAACTGGGCGGCGAGGTCGCGTTGAGGCAGACCGGCTGCGCGGCGCCAAGTTTGTTCGCCGAGAGGTTGGTCGCCGGGTCGCCGTCGTAGGCCGGCCACGACGAGTCGGACGCGAACACCACGCTACAGGTTGTTCCCGCGCAGGTCGGCAAGGCATCGACAGCGGTGTCCGCTCCGGCGTCGACCGTATCCGACAATGCATCGCCATGTCCGGAGTCCAGTGATCCGCCGGCGCCCGTCGCGGCGCCTCCGCTGCCCGTCATCCCGGCGTCGGTCGCGGCGCCTCCGCTGCCCGTCATCCCGCCGGCGCTGGCTCCGCCGGTGCCGCCGCCACCGTCGCTCCCCTTGTTGAGCACGGCGCTGCCGCATCCGCCAGCGCTGGTCACCACCAGCGCCAGCACCCCGGACACCACTCCCGTCGCCAAGTTCGATCTCATATCAGCGAACCGTATCAGGCGCGGGACGCAGGGTCTATCGATGCTCGGCGGACGTCACCCGCGCGGCTCGCGCGCGAGGTTGGCGCTTGCCAGCTGCGTCAGGCGAGGTGGTCGAGAAAGCTCACGCCGTGCGCCAGCGAGCGCAGGCCCAGGCCGTCGGCGATCGTCTGCCCGAGGTCGCAGAAGCTCGCGCGCGTGCCGAGGGGTCCCGGGCGCACGCTGGGGCCGAACGCCAGCAGCGGGACGCGCTCGCGCGTGTGGTCGGTGCCGGGCGTCGTCGGGTCGTTGCCGTGGTCGGCGGTGATGAACGCAACGTCGCCGGCGCGCATCGTGCTCTCGAAAGCCGGCAGCCATTCGTCCAGCTCGCGCAGCCCGCGGTAAAAGCCGGCGGCGTCGTTGCGGTGGCCGTAGAGCATGTCGAAGTCGACCAGGTTGACGAACAGAAGGCCGCGCTCGATGCGTGGCAGCGCCTCGAGCGCCAGGCGCAGCCCGTCGCGGTTCCCCTCGCTGTGCAGCGATTCGGAGATGCCACGCCCCGCGAAGATGTCGCTGATCTTGCCGACGCCGATCACCGGCAGTCCGGCGGCGACGATCGCGTCGCACAACGTCGGTTCGGGCGGCACCAGCGAGTAGTCGCGGCGGTTGTACGTGCGCTGAAAATGTCCGGGCGTGCCCACGAACGGCCGCGCGATCACGCGGCCGATGCGGTGGCGATCGGCGATGGCGCGCGCCCGCTCGCAGATCGCGTACAGCTCCTCGAGCGGGATCACCCCTTCGTGCGCCGCGAGCTGGATCACCGAGTCGGCCGACGTGTAGAGGATCAGATCGCCGGTCGCCAGCTGCTGCGCGCCGAGCTCGTCGATGATCGCCGTCCCCGAGGCCGTCTTGTTGCCGAGCAGCGCGCGCCCGCCGGCCGCCGCGCGCAGCTCGTCGAGGATCGGCGGCGGGAAGCCGTGCGGGAACGTCGGCAGCGCCTCCGTGGTCACGAGCCCGGCCATCTCCCAGTGCCCGGTGATCGTGTCCTTGCCCGCCGACGCCTCGGTCATCGCGCCGTGGGCGCCGCGCGCGACGCCCGCGGCCACGCCCGCGATCGTGGTGGTGTGCCCGAGCCCGAGCGCTTCGAGATGCGGCAGCGCCAGCGGCCCGACCGCGCGGGAGAGGTTGCCGAGCGTGTCCGCGCCGTCGTCGCCGTAGGCGGCCGCGTCGGGTGCGCCGCCACACCCCACACCGTCCGCCACGAGAATGATCGCGCGCTCGATCCGCGGAGAAGGCATCTCACTATTGTAGTGCGTTTCCGTCGGGCGCTTGCGATGACGCGCCCATCGCGAGCGTGGCGGTCGCGCGTCAGGCGAAGCCTTCGCCCTCGTCGGCGTAGTTCTCGAAGCGGGTGTACTCCTTGATGAACGTCACCTTGACCGCGCCGGTCGCGCCGTTGCGGTGCTTGCCGATGATCAGCTCGGCCACCGACGTCGGGCCGGTGTCGGAGCCGTCGCCGCCCGCCATGTCCTCGCGGTGGATGAAGATGATCAGGTCGGCGTCCTGTTCGATCGCCCCCGACTCGCGCAGGTCGGAGAGCTTGGGCCGCCCCTCGCGCTTCTCGACCTCGCGGTTCAGCTGCGACACCGCGATGATCGGCAGCTTGAGATCTTTGGCCAGCGCCTTGAGCCCGCGCGAGATCTCGGCGATCTCCTGCTGCCGGTTCTCTTCCTTGCGGCCGCCGCCGCCGCGCGCCAGCTGCAAGTAGTCGACGACGATCAGCCCGAGCGGCGGCGGTGGCGGGCGCCCGTCGACGGGATCCTGCGGCGGGAAGTAGCGCGGGTCGCTGCGGAAGCGGCGCGCCTTGGCGCGGATCTCCATGATGGAGATCGCCGACGAATCGTCGATCAGGATCGGCGCCTCGGCGAGCCGCCCGCTCGCGGGGTGGATCTTGTTCTTCCAGTCGGAGTACTCGAGGAAGCCGCGCTTGATGCGCGACGAATCGATGCGCGCCTCGCCGGCGAGCATGCGCTCCATCAGCTCGTACTTCGACATCTCCAGCGAGAAGATCAGCACCGGGATCTTCTTCATCGCCGCGTGCACGGCGACGTTGACCGCCCACGACGTCTTGCCGCCGCCGGGGCGCGCGGCGACGATCACGAGATTCTCTCGCTGCAGCCCCGCCGTGTATTCGTCCAGCTTGGTGAAGCCCGTGGGGACGCCGGTCACAGCCTTTCTTTCGGACGCCCGCACCTCGATGTTGTGCAGGACCTCTTCCATCATCTCGCCGGCCGACGAGTAGGTCTCGCGGCGGTTCTGCTGCGCGACCTTGAAGATCAGGGTCTCGGCCTCGTCCAGGAACGGCTCGAACTCGCCGAAGTCGCCGTAGGCGCGCGACTGCACCTCGGCGCAGGCGGCGATCAGGCGGCGCAGCGTCGACTTCTCCTTCACCAGCCGGCCGTAGTGCGCGACGTTCTCGGCGGTCGGCACCGCGTTCGCGAGCGCGAGCAGGTACCCCTCGCCGCCCTCGAGCCGGGGCAGCATGCCGCGCACCTTGAGCTCGTCGGCGACCGCGATGACGTCCAGCGGCTGGCGGCGCTTGTCGATCGCCAGCATCGCGTCAAAGATCTCGCGGTGCGCCGGCAGGAAGAAGTCGTCGACCTGGAGCGCCGTGGCGATCTCGTCGAACGCGGCCGGCTTGATGAACACCGACCCCAGTACGGATTTCTCGGCGTCGAGAGAGTGGGGAGGCAGGCGGACCGTCACGGGGCCCGAATTGACGGAAGCGAGCTCCAGCATGAAGGGCTCAAACTACAGGACGGTGACGGGGGTGGCCATCACCAAGGCACCAACAGGGTTATCCAGAGACTTATCAACAGGCTGATTTGTCGGCCGCCGCTTTGATTCGCTGTGACTTACGAAGGGTTGCGGATGCGCGCCGGCGCCACGTGATCTTTGTAGTACCGTGTCTAGAGGAGGTTTGATGCGTCGCACGTCTGCTCTCTCGCTCGTGGGTCTATTCGTGGCCGGCTGTGCGGGTGAGGTCGGGAGCGGCGACGCGGCGACCGGCGGCAGCGGTGGCGCCTCGGGGACGGCCGGCGCGACCGGCGGTGGTGGGAACGCTGGTCCGGGCGCCGGCGGGCAGGGCGGCGCGGCCGGCACCGCGGGCGCGGGCGGCAAGACCGGAGCGGGCGGCAGCACGGCTGGCGCGGGCGGTGCTACCGGCTTGGCCGGCGCCACCGGTTCGGGCGGCGCGCCGGGCGCCGGCGGGATGATCGGCGCCTGCGATCCGGGCACGACGACGACCGCGTGGGCGACCAGCTGTCCGGCGGCGCCCCCGACCACCTGCGTGGCCGGCACCTGGACCGCGGTCGGTCCGGACTCCGGCAACACCGATGCGACGCTGGTCGCCGAGTCCGCGCACTTCGCGGTCTACTCCAACGGCGCGATCACCGCCGCGCAGGGCACGGCGGCGACCGACGAGCTCGAGAACGTCATCTGGCCGAACCTGTTCGGCAGTCCGATCTTCTTCCCCGAGCCGTACTGCAACTCGACGACGAAGTCCAAGGCCAGCATCGTGGTGAAGACCACCTTCGGCCTGACGGGTGGCGGCTTCGGCAACGGCTTCATGGGCATGTGGATCGGTCCGGGCGCCACGTCGGATCACTGGGGGCTCGCGCACGAGTTCATGCACTCGGTGCAGTCGACCACGCGCGGCCTGCAGTGCCAGGGCCCGCCGTCGACGCAGGCGTATTGCGGCTGGATTTACGAGAGCCACGCCAACTGGCGCGCGCAGCAGCTGCCCGAGTACCACACGACCGCAATCCACTGTTCGGAGATGCTGGTCAATGCGCCCAATATCTATTTGGGCTCGACGCGCGATCGGTACTGCGACTGGCAATTCATGGAGTTTCTCAAGGACAAGTATTGCTACCAGGCCGTCAACGACATCTGGACGTCGCCCACGACCAGCAACGATCCCTTCACCAACATCATGAGCACGCGCGGCTGGACCATCAGCCAGCTCAACGACTTCTTCGGCGAATGGGCGACCCACAACATCACGTGGGACTATCAGGACCCGCCGCCGTCCGCGACCGCGGGCGGCAACCAGGGCGCGCTCTATCGATCGCCGGCGCGCAGCTTCACCGCGGGCGGCTACGACACCATCACCAGCGTGTCATTGCCCGAGCGGCGCATGCGCACCGTGCACATGGAGGTGATGGACGCCGTCAATCGCCGCTACTCGGTGCCGCCGCTGCAGGCGCCGCAGCGCTGGGGCTACAACATCGTTCGTTTGTTCCCCGATGCGGGCGCGACCAGCGTGAGTGTCACGTTCCGCGGCGTCACCCAGGCAGCGGCGAATTCGGATTGGCGCTGGGCCCTCGTCGCCACCGACGCGGCGATCACCAAGTCGCGCTACAGTACGCTCCAGCGCGGCTCCGACGGGCAACTTTCGTTGTGCGTGAATCCCGGCGAGTCGGTGTGGTTGGTCGTCACGGCGACACCCTCGGTGCAGCAGCACATTTACTGGGATCAGCTCTATCCGTCGGTCTATCGCTATCCCTACATGATCCAGGTCGCGGGCGCGCAGCCCGACGGCTATCAGGCCAACGCACCCAAGCCGTCGGCGACCGGCGCCGTCTGGGCCAACGGCGGCGGCTGGGTCGCCACCGGCGCCACCGTCGCGCAGGGGGCCTTCGTCGGCCCGTACGCGGCCGTGCTCGGTGGCACCGTCGGCGCCAGTGCGCGCGTGGACGACCACGCCGTGATCATGCCCGGCTCGACCCTGACCAGTGGTACGGCGAGCGGGATGACGATCCTCATGAGCGGCATGACCGTCAGCGGTACAGCGCGCGTCACGCTCGGCTGGCCCAACGGCCCCGCCTGGTTCGAGAAGCCGGTGTCGGCGTCGGGGACCGCGGTGCTGCTGGGTGACATCGAGTACCGCGGCGTCAACCTGACCGAGACCAGCGGCTCGTACTGCGGCTTCGTCGACAACACGATCGCGAGCAACTGCACGGGGGCGGATGTCACGGTTGCGCCGCCGTACGTCTGGCGGCCGTAGTACCAAGGGAACCGAGTGGGGAAAGATCATGGGATACCAATGTCGGACGTGCGGACTCTGGCATGACGAACGACCGACTTTCTTCGTTGCCGAGCTTCCCGCAGTCGTCGCTGAACTGTCGGACATCGACTTGCGGAGCCGTGTTGAACGAGGATCCGATCAGTGCATCCTCGATGGGCAACACTTTTTCATCCTCGGCAACCTGGATATTCGGATCCTCGGTTCGTTGGAGCACTTGAGGTGGACTGTCTGGTCGAGCCTGAGCCAAAGCAACTTTGAGCGCGCTTCAGAGCTGTGGCAAACGGTGGGGCGAGAGTCCGAGCCACCCTACTTCGGCTGGCTGAGCAACCAGATTCCCGGCTATCCCACCTCGGTCAACATCAAGGCGATGGTTCGTACGGGGCCAGTCGGAATCAGGCCCAAGCTCATCGTGATCGAGGAAGGCCATCCACTCGCACGGGACCAGGACCAGGGCGTTTCGGAAGAGCGCGCTGAAGAATTGATTCACGCGGCGCTGCACCGCGAAGCCGTCTAGCCCGCCGGCAGCCTCGCGATCGACGCCAGGAACATTAACTTCGGTGCAGGAGATCGAGTCGGGGACGCGTCCTCGCCGAGCCTCGGCGCGTCCATTGGCAACCTGCACAACGGAGTGAGCCATGAAGGTGACAGTCATCGGTCTCGGGCTGATCGGCTCGCAGGTGGTCCGCAAGCTGACCGCAGCGGGACATGAGGTCATCCCCGCGGCGCCTTCCACGGGCGTCGATTTGATCACCGGTAAGGGCCTGGATCAGGCGCTGAAGGGCGCCGAGGTCGTGGTCAATCTGGCGAACTCCCCGACGTTTGACGAGGCGTCCCTGGACTTCTTCCGCACCTCCATGACGAACCTGCTGGCCGCGGGAAGGGAGGCCGGCGTTCGCCACCAGGTGATCCTTTCGATCATCGGCGTGGACCAGGTGCCGCAGCTGGTCTACTACCGCGCCAAGGCGCTGCAGGAGGAACTGCTCCGTCACGGGCCGACGCCGTACTCTGTCGTGCGCGTGACCCAGTTCTTCGAATTCATGAGCTGGCTCTTGTCCTCCACCTCCGACGGCGCCACCGTTCGCCTGCCCTCGACTCATCTGCAGCCGATCGCGGCCGCGGACGTCGTCGATGCGGTCGTCAAAGTCGCGACCGGCGCGCCCCTCCAAGGCATCTGGAACGTCGCCGGCCCGGATATCTTCTCGCTCGATGAGCTCGGCAGGGTCACGCTCGCCGCACGTCACGACGAGCGGAAGGTGATCACCGACGAAAAGGCAGGCCTGTTCGCCGGCGTCGCCGGCGACGTGCTCACCGGGGGCCCAGGCGTTCACCTGGCGCCCACGCACTACCAGGATTGGATCCAGACGGCCCGGTGAGGTTCATGCGTCTTGAGCGATCCTCCCGCCGGTTGGCACGGACGTTGTCCGTGAAGGGGCGCGACCGGTCGACTCTAACTGGTTGATTCCTCGTCGCTGGTCGTCCGGAATGTGGACGGTGGCCGTCCGCCCGGACGCTCCCCTTCTCCGCTCCCCTGGAGCATCAACCTTGGAGAGGACTACTCGCAGTTTCTATGTCCACCCGGAGGGCCGGGCGAACCCAATATCGTCGAGACGGCGGAACGTGACCTGGCGTGGGCTCTCCGCGACGCTGTCTAGTTGCTGATAAGCTACGCGCCGGTGTCCGAGCCCGGGGCTCCCACGACCGAATCGGCGAACGTCCTCGAGACGGCGCGCGGGGGACCACTCGTCGGGCGCGAGCGGGAGATCGGCGAAGCCACCGGCGCGCTCGAGGGGGCGGCGAGCGGACGCGGGCGGCTCCTGATGCTGGTGGGCGAGCCGGGCATCGGGAAAACCAGCCTGGCCGACGGGATCGCCGCCACCGCCGCGAGGCGGGGATTCAAGGTGCTCTGGGGCCGATGCTGGGAGGCGGGCGGCGCGCCAGCCTACTGGCCCTGGCTCGATCTGCTGTCGGAGCTGACGGCCATGCTCGAGGACGGCGCGCTCCGGCAAGCGCTGGGCGATGGCGCCAGCCTGTTCGGCGAGCTGGTGCCCGAGGTCCGGTCGCGGGTGCCCGACGCCGTCGTTGCAGCGGAGCCTCCACCCGACGAGGGGCGCTTCCGACTCTGGCGGGCGACCAGCGCGCTGCTCAACCAGGCCGCGAAGATCCAGCCGCTGGCGCTGGTGCTGGACGATCTCCACGCGGCGGATCGATCGTCGCTGGCGCTGCTGCACTTCGTGGCCCGGCAGCTGCGGCCCATGCGCATCGTGGTGCTGGGAACCTACCGGGACGTCGAGGCGCGGATGGACCCGGAAGCCAACGAGCTCCTGTCTCGCATCTCCCGCGAAGGGTCGACGCTGTCGGTGGCGCGGCTCGATCGCGGGGCGGCGGCGCGGTTCGTGCGCGGGCGCGCCGGCGACGTCGAGGCGGAGGTCGAGGCGAAGATCCTCGACAGCGCGCAGGGCAATCCGCTGTTTCTCAGCGAGATGATGAACCTGCGCGACGAGCAGGGCCCGGCCGCGATCGTGGCGGGCGAGGTGCCGCGCGGGGTTCGAGACGTCATTCGACAGCGGCTCGATCGCCTGCCCGACGCCGCGCGCTCGCTGCTGGACCTGGCGGCGGTCGCCGGCGACGTCATCGATTTGCCGCTGCTGGTCGCCGCCTCCGAGCGTGACGCCGCTTGGGTCTCCGCGCGCCTGACCGAGGCGGCGCGCGCCGGGGTGGTCGCGGGCACGACCACGGGCGAGCCCAATCCGGCGGCGCGGCGGCGCTTCGGTCACGCGCTCTTTCGCGAGGTGCTGTATCGCGAGCTCTCCGAGGAGGCGCGCCGCTCGTTGCACGGCCGGATGGCGGCGGCGCTCGAACGCATCTCAGGGACGTTTCCGCCGCACGCGGAGATCGCGCACCACGCGCTCGAAGGTCCCGCGGAGATGTTGCCGCGCGCGGTCGACCACGCGCTGCGCGCGGCGGATCGCGCGCAAGAGCTGCTGGCGTATGACGACGCGATCCGCACGCTCGGCCGCGCGCGCGACGCGGTCGCGGCGGCCGGCAACCCGCCGGTGCTGTGCGCCCGCGTCCTGCTGGCGACCGGCGAGGCGCGCATCCGTCGCGGCGAGGTCGAGCTGGGAAAGGCGGACTGCCGCGAGGCGGCGGCGATCGCGCGCGCGCGCGACGACGCCGAGCTGGCGGCGCGCGCGGCGCTGACCTACGGCCGCGTGTTCACGTTCGGGCTCGTCGACCCGGTCCTCGTCGACATGATCGAGACCTCGCTCGCGGCGCTGCCGCCGGGCGACAGCGCCTGGCGCGCACGCCTGCTGGCGCGCCTCGCCGGCGCGCTGCAACCGAGCCTCAAGGCCGAGGAGCCGGTGCGCGTGGCGCGCGAGGCGATCGAGATCGCGCGGCGCCTCGGCGACAGGTCGGCGCTGCTCGAAACGTTGCACGACGGGATCTCGGCGCTGATGGACATCGTCCCGGCAGCGGAGCCGCGCGCGCTGAACCTCGAGGCGGAGCGGTTGGCGATGGAGCTCGGCGATCGCGAGCGGCTGCTCCGGACGCACGGCCGCCTGGCGGTCGCGCACCTGGCGCTCGGTGCCGTCGACGCCGCCGACGCGCGCATCGCCGCCTTCGAGACGCTGGCGTCGGAGCTGAAGGCGCCGTGGATGGGCTGGCGCGGCCCGATGCTGCGTGCGGTGCGCGCGACGATGGAGGGGCGGTTCGACGAGGCCGAGCGGCTGGCCGACGAGGCGCGACGGCAGGGAAAGGCCGCGGGCGATCCGGTGGTCGACGCGGTCTGGACCACCAACCGCGAGGGCCTGCTGCGCGCCGCCGAGCGCCACGAGGAGCTCGCGGCCTTCGAGCCCGACGTCTGCCGCGCGCGCGCCGCGATTCACCTGGCGCCGTTCTGGCAGTCGCTGCAGTCGATTCTGATCCGCACGCGTCTCGAACAGGACGACCAGGTGCGCCTGCATCTGGAACTGCTGCCGGAGGGCTCGCTGTCGGCGCTCGACAATCTGTTCCCGACGATCTTCGCCGCCGAGGCGGTCGCGCTGGTCGGGCCGCGCGACGTCGCGCGGGGACTTTACGATCGCATCTCGGGGTTCTCGGGCGAATGCTCGATGCTCGGGATGAGTTACATGTCGTGGGAAGGCCCCTGGGCCCGGCTGCTCGGTCTCCTCGCGGCGTACCTCGGACGCTGGGACGACGCCTGGGCGCACTTCGAAAACGCGCGCGCTCTGTGCCGCCGCGTGCGTGCGCGGCCTTATCTCGCGCGGACGGAGTACGAATACGGGCGGGCGCTGCTCGCGCGCGACGCGCCCGGCGATCGCGATCGGGCGCGCGCGCTGTTCACGTCGGCGCGCGCCGTCGCCGTCGAGTTGAACATGCCGGGGTTGATCCGGTTCGCCGACGCGCGTTTGGCCCCGCTGGGTTCGCCCGACGCGCACACCGGCGAGGCCGCACCCGCGCCGAGCCAGCTCGCGACCGCGGCGCCCGGGCTGCCGTTCTCGTTCGTGCTCGAGGGCGAGTACTGGACGGTGCGCTGGCAGGAGACGACCTTCCGGTTGAAGGACGGCCTGGGCCTCCAGTATCTCGTGCGGTTGTTCGCGGATCCCGGACGCGAGATCCACGTGCTGGATCTGGTGGGCGAGCGGGCCGGCGCCGCCGCCGGCGAGGCGATCGATACGGGGGATGCGGGCGAGCTGCTGGACGAAGAGGCGCGACGCAGCTACAAGGACCGGCTCGAGGATCTCCGCGAGACGCTGGCCGAGGCCGAATCCTTCGGCGACGGCGCGCGCGCCGAACGGGCGCGGGCCGAGATGGAGGTGCTCGCGGCGGAGCTCGGGCGCGCGGTCGGGCTCGGGGGTCGCGTCCGGCGCGCCGGGGGTGCCGCCGAGCGCGCACGCAGCGCGGTCCAGCGGCGGATCAAGAACGCGCTCGAACGCATCGGCGAGCACGCGCCGGCGCTGGCCGCGTACCTGGCGCGGACGGTCAAGACCGGAAACGCCTGTGTTTTTCGCCCCGAATCCGGCTAGGCCGCGGCCCACCGACGCGCCGGACTGAACAGGGAACGGCTCGTTCCGTCCGACGTCACGCCTCCTGGGTGAAACCCGCACCAAGGAGGCGACCGATGAGCGCCGCACGCCTGAAAGACCTGTACGAGCGCCAGCGTCGCGCCATGCTGCGGCGCCCCGAGCTCGGGCGCGCCAGCGGACAGGCGCGCGTCCAGATGATCGGCGAGCTGACCTGCAGCGTCGAGCAAGAGGACTCCCGCACGGTGGTCGACCTGCCGCTCGACGAGGGTGGCGGGGCGGGCGGACAGCCGCCCGAGCAGATGGTGCGCGCCGGGTTGGGCGCCTCGCTGGCGATCGGCTATCGGCTCTGGGGCGCGCGGCTCGGCGTCGACCTCGACGCGATCGAGATCGACATCGTCTGCGAGTCGGACACGCGCGGGCAGCTCGGCATCGCCGAAGGAGTGCCGGCGGGCTGGCAACGAATCCTGATCGACGTGCGGATCCGCAGCGACGCCCCGGACGCAGAGGTGCGGCGGGTCGTCGAGACCGCCGATCGCTTGAGCCCGATGCTCGCGAACCTGTCGCCCCGCATCGCGCGCGTCCATCGCCTGAACGTCGGCCCGAAGACCGGCGCGGCGCCGAAGGAACGCACCGTTCCCTCCGAGGTCACGCCTCTCGATTGAAGAACGACGGCGGAGACGCCGGAACAGACCTGAACGAATCCGAACCACCAACAAAGGAAACGACCATGAACACGATCAAGATGACGACGACGATGACGAAAGCGGTTGTGATGGCGGCGGCGATGCTTGCGCTCGGGGCGTCGGCCCGGGCCGCGGACTCGCCCGTTGCGGCGGCGAAGGCGGACATCCAGAAGACGCTCGGCTTCGTGCCGCAGTTCTTCGTGAGGCTGCCCGAGGGAATGCTGCCCGGCGCGTGGGAGGAGATGAAGACCTTGCAACTCAATCCGCACACGGCGCTGGCCGGGCGGACCAAGGAGCTGATCGGCCTCGGCGTCGCGGCGCAGATTCCCTGCCGCTACTGCATCTATGCCCACAGTCAATTTGCCCGCTTGAACGGCGCCAGCGACACGGAGATCGGCGAGGCGGTCGCAATGGCGGCCATCACGCGCCACTGGAGCACCTACCTGAACGGCATCCAGACCGATGAGGCGAAGTTCCGGGGCGAGATCGCGAAGATCGTCGACAACGTCAAGCACGCGAGCGGCGCCAAGGTCGCGCCCGTGACCGTCGTCGACGGCGCGAGCGCCCTCAACGAGGTCGCGCAACGGCTCGGTTACGCGCCGGAGTTCCTGCGCACGTTCCCCGAAGAGGCCCGCGCCGGCGCGTGGAAGCAGATGCGCGACGTGCAGCTCAATCCCGGAACCGCGCTGGCCGGCAAGAACAAGGAGCTCATCGGCCTGGCGGTGGCTTCGCAGATTCCCTGCCGCTTCTGCATCATCGCCCACACCGAGTTCGCCAAGCTGAACGGCGCCACCGACGCGGAGATTCACGAGGCCATCGCGATGGCCTCGCTCACGCGGAGCCTCAGCACGATGCTGAACGGGCTCGAGGTCGACGAGCCGCAGTTCCGCCGCGACATCGATCGTCTGGTCAAAGGCGCGAAGGCCTCCGCCAAGGCCGCGGCGAAGAGCCCGACCACCGCGCAGCGCTGACCAGCTCCGACGAGGAAACGAGAACAAGCAAACAAACCAGGAACGGCCCGGGCGGCTTTGCTGCCCGGGCCTTTCTTGCGTGGTGCGTTCCAATCGCTGAACGCCCCTCCCGGTGATCGCGCACGCTCGATCGGGCACAGAGCCGGCCGCCCCTTCGCGGTGTTATCATTGCGGCAGAATAGGAGTTGGACAGTCCAGTCGAGGGAGAAGTACCTGCGTGCCGTGATCTCCTCCCAATCGTTCTGGGTGCCGCCATTCGTTATTCCAACTTCTCGGTGAGTACGTCGCTGATCGAGGTTCTTGCGCCCAATGTCGTTACCTCAGGCGACCAACGAAGGGCTCACTCCAGTGAGGGCGGAGGTCAGGCGCGAAGGCCGTGATCGTCGTCGGTCGCTTCGCTCTTTGGTGCGCCCACCGCTGAACGGCAGTATCGTCATGCGGATCGGGGATCCCTCGCGGACCTTCGGCCCGCAGGTCAGCGTCACAATCACCGTGCGAACGGGGCAAACGCCATGATCAAGGTCGCAGTGCTGGGTTCATTGTTGGTCTTCTCGGTCGCACCTCGGGCGCTCGCGGCGGATTTCTTCGTCGTCACCGATACGTTCAAGTCGCAAGAGGATGCCCAGGCGCGAGCGGCGATGGTGGGCGGCTGGGTGCTCGACACGGATGCGTATTCGGGGCTCGCTCCAAGCGCGTTCGCCGTCGTTCGCGGGCCCTACGCCACTCGACTCGTCGCCGACCAGCGGCTGAAGGAGCTGAAAGCCATCAAGACGTACAAGACCGCCTACGTGAAGGACGCGGGCGTGCTTCGAATTGCCCCAGCCCTGGGGCACTGGGCGTCTCCGAAGGTCCTCGCGGCGCTCCTGGGTGAGCTATCGGTTGTGGTCAGCGACAAACCCGGCGGCACGGATCCGTGTGAGCCGCAGGAGCCCTACCAGGAAGTGGCCCTGACCATCGTCACGCTGGATCACGGAATCGACCCGAAGACCGAGGCCGATACATTCAAGCCCCGGCGAGTCGATCTGGACATCGGCGGCTTCTGGATCATCAAGCGGACCGGAGAGATCGAACGAATGAGGATCTGCGCCGAGTGACTCGGGACGGTCCCGGACGAACATGAAAAAGCATGCTGTCGTGATCGCGGGCGGAGGCCCGACCGGGATGATGCTGGCGGCCGAGCTTGCGCTGGCGCGCGTCGACGTCGCCATCGTCGAGCGGCGCGCCAATCAGGAGCTCGAGGGCTCGCGCGCCGGTGGCCTGCATTCCCGCACGATCGAGGTGCTCGATCAGCGGGGCGTCGCGGATCGCTTTCTCTCACAAGGGAAGGCCGTGCAGGTCGCGGGCTTCGCGATGATCCCGCTCGACATCAGTGACTTTCCGACTCGCCACAACTACGGGCTCGCGCTGTGGCAGAACCACATCGAGCGCATCCTCGCCGCCTGGGTCGACGAGCTGGCGGTGCCGATCCATCGCGGACGTGAGGTGACCGGCTTTACCCAGGACGACACCGGCGTCGACATCGTCCTGTCCGACGGCTCTTCGTTGCGGTCCGAGTACCTGGTCGGATGCGACGGCGGTCGCAGCTTGATCCGCAAGAAGGCCGGCATCGACTTTCCGGGGTGGGATCCGTCCGTCAGCTACTTGATTGCCGAGGTCGAGATGACCGGCGAGCCGGCGCTGGGCATCCGCCTCGGTGAGAAGGGCGTCAATGGCCTCGGCAAGCTCGAGGACGGCAAGCGCGTGCGCGCCGTGTTGATCGAACCGCAGGTCGTGCCAGGCGACGCGCCGACGCTGGACGACCTGCGCGAGGCGCTCATCGCCGTCTACGGCACCGACTACGGTGTCCGCAACGTCACGTGGCTCTCGAGGTTCACCGACACGACCCGGCAGGCAGCGGCCTACCGAGCGAGACGAGTGCTCCTCGCCGGCGACGCGGCCCACGTGCATGGCCCCGCCGGCGGACAGGGTCTCAACATCGGTGTCCAGGACGCCGTGAACCTGGGATGGAAGCTGGCCGAGGTGGTGAGCGGCACATCGCCGCAGAGCCTGCTCGATACCTACCAGGCCGAGCGGCACCCGATCGGTGCGCGCGTGCTCAAGCTCACCATGGCGCAGACGGCGCTCATGCGCGGCGACGAACGGACGAAGGCCATGCACGAGCACGTGTCCGAGCTGCTCAAGATGGACGAGCCGCGCAAGCGATACGCCGCAATGATGTCGGGGCTGGACATTCGCTACGACCTCGGCGCGGGACACCCGCTGCTCGGGCGCCGCATGCCCGATCTCGACGTCGTCACCACCGACGGCCCACGTCGGGTGTTCACCTGGCTGCACGAGGCCCGACCGGTGCTGCTCAATCTCGGTGAGCCAAACGCTCTCGACATCGCGTCGTCTCCCTGGACGGATCGGGTTCAACGGTTCGACGCTCGATACGAAGGCGTGTGGGAGCTCCCGGCGCTCGGCGCGGTCGCTGCCCCCACGGCCGTGTTGATTCGACCCGACGGACACGTCGCGTGGGTCGGAGCCGGCACGGACCAGGGTCTTCGCGACGCCCTGACCACCTGGTTCGGACCGCGAACAGCGTGACCGCGCGCGCTGGTCCGGACAGCCTCCCGTGCTTACGGTTCCGGCATGAAGCTCAGCGGACTCCGAGGATGGACCGCCGGTCTCGGGATGTTGGCGATCGGTGTCGCAATGTCCATGTCCGGCTGCTACGCCGAGGCAGAGGGCACGATCCCGCCGCCGCAATATGAATACGGTTACGCGCCGGTTTACTACGATGGCTACGTCGTCTATTACGACGAGGCCGGACGGCCCTACTACTACCTGAACGGCGCCGTCCAGTTCGTACCGCAGACGTCGCCGCTTTACCTGGGCCTGGTCGCGCACTGGAACGCGTTTGGACCGCACTACCGGGACTGGAATGTCCACGCCGGCGAACGCTACCGGACCTATCGCTTTCACGGTCACCGTCGCTGAGCGGGTGGGTCACGGTGCAGCGACCTTTCCCGGCTCGCGACCACCCGATCGCTCCCATCGCTGCGCGTTGCCGCGAAACGGCCGCGTGTTACGATCCGTTCGATGCGACTCGAGGCCGCGCTTGCATCATCGCTGCTCGTCTGCTCCGGGGTTCTCGGTGCCTGCGACCGAAGCCTTCTCGAGTCCACGGCCGCGGGCGGCGCCACGGGAGCCAGCGCGAACGGCGGTAGCGGCGGCGGCGCGGACCAGGCCGCCGGCGGCGCTGTTGGCGCGGGAGGGATGGGAGGAGTGGTCGATGCTGGATCCGACACGCAGGTGCTCGGCGATCCGACGGCCGATCCGAACTGCAGCGTGTCGCCCGCGTCTTTTCAGGCCTACGCCACCGAGGCTGAGCTCGAGCCGTTGCTCGTGCGTCGCTGGAAGCGGTGCATTGCGCCGCAAATTCCGGGCGAGGACATCGGCGTCGAGTTCACCGCCGACGGACACTACTACCCGTTGACGAATGGCCCGGATGGGTCGGTCGTGCGGCGCACCGGCGTCGACTACGAAGGGACTTGGAAGTACTTCCCCGTGGGCTCGACCGATCCCTTCTTCGGCGGGACGACGACTCGCGCCGAGATGCTCCTCAGCGGCGTACTGACCGATGCGCCGCAGTTCACCAACGATCCACGGCAACTTCGAATCACATTCTCGCCGGTGTTGAGCAAGTATCTTCCGCTCGACCCCTGACGGCCGCGAGGCCTGGTCCCGCCGTTGAATTCCAGTATCGTTGGACGGACATGATCGCAGTCGACCACGTCGGCATCGTCGCGCACGACGCGGCGGCGGCCGCACAGTTCTTGTCCGAGGTTCTGGGACTGGAGCCGCCCGTGCCTGACGGCGCGGACGGTGACATGTACCGCCTGACGATCGGGAGCGCCTTCCTGTCCTTCTCGACGTCCGTGACGGTGCCGGCGCAACACATCGCCTTCCGTGTCGATTTCGAGACATTGAACGACGTCGTCCAGCGCTTGCGCCAAAAGTGCCTACCATTCGGCAATGATCCCGAAGATCCCGCGAACGGACAGACTTCGGATCCGCTGGGCGGATCGGGACGCGTCTATTTTGTCGATCCGAACGGTCACCTCTTCGAGGTAGCGGCGTGAACATAACGGAACTGGAAGCGGACTTGCCGAACGGCCTTCACGACGCGGTCCTCCGGACATTCTCCACCGATCTGGTGGCACGCCGAGCCGAGTTCATCCTCGACGTGTGGCTCGGTGACCTTCACAGCTCGGTCACGTCGGAACGAGAACGCTACCGCTCGGCGCGGCTGGAGTTGCTGGGTCTCGCCTACCTGATCGTTGACGATCGGGATTCGCGCGATTCGTTGAAACGCGAAGCGCCTCTCCAGATCGACGCGTGCGCCGCAGATGACGACCCGGACCGCTCGCGGCAGGTTCCTCACGGCGGATTCGCCGGTCGGTTCTTCGTGACGGAGTGGAATGGATTCATCCACTTCGCCGCGCTCGACGCGCGTCTCATCTGGATGGACGCCAACTGACGGCTGACGTCAGGGGAGAGCGACGGTGACGTCGTCGAATTGCACGGCCGCGCCGTCTACCTGCAGGCCGATCTCACCGGTGGAATACGAGGCGTCGACGGCGCTGAGCACCGGCGTGCCGTTGAGATAGGCGGTCAAGGTCGACCCGAGCGCCGATAGGCGCACCGTGTACCAGGCGTTGCTGGTGATGACGGGCGTGCTGGTCGACGTCAGGATCGTGTCGGCGTCACTCGAGACGCGGCGGATGTCCATGTGTCCGTCGGCGCGGAGCGCGAGCAGGTAGTAGTTGCCGGGCGTGCTCACGCGCGCGCAGATGCCGCCAAGATCGCTCGCGCTCGAGCCTGCGAAGGTGTTGACGTTGACCTTGGCTTCGACCACGACGTCGTCCCAGCTCGGGTCGCCTGCGATCGAGAGGTTGGCGGAGGAGGTGAAGGCGCCAGCGCTTTCATAGACCGCGGTGGTGTCGGCGCCGTTGCCGGTGACCACCTGCCAGTCGGCGGGATCGGAAGCTGTCCATGCGTCGTCGAGGCCGCTCTCGAAGTCGTCCTGGAACAAGATGAGTCCGCTGGGCGAGGCCGCGCTGCCCCCAATGCCGGGGTCAATGATGCCGCCGCCGATACCGAGCTTGCCTCCGCCGAATCCGCCGAGCCCGAACATGCCGCCGCTGCCTCCGAAGCCAGTGACGGTGAAGCCGCCCATGCCACCGCTGCCCGCGCCCGCGCCGCCCAGGCCCGGAGAACCGCCGAAGCCGCTGCCGCCGAAGCCGCTGCTCGCTCCCGCGCCGCCGACGCCGGTGAATCCGCCGGCGCCGCTGCCACCGATACCGATCACACCGCTTCCTCCCAGGCCGCCGCTGCCGGTGCTTCCGCCCGCGCCCGTCGTTCCGCCGATCCCGGTGCCGCCGGCGCCGATGCCGCCGGTGCCGTTCGTGCCGCCGGTGCCGTTCGCGCCGCCGGTGCCGTTCGCGCCGCCGGTGCCGTTCACGCCGCCGGTGCCGCTCGCGCCGCCGGTGCCGTTCACGCCGCCGCCGCCGCTCGCGCCGCCGCCGCCGCTCGCGCCGCCGGTGCCGCTCACGCCGCCGCCGCCGTCGTCGCCCGCGTCGATGCGCCCACCGGACCCACCGTCGCCGCTCGCCGTCCCCGCGTCGCCGGTGTACGGCCCGCGGTTGCCGGCGGTGGATTCGGGCACGCACGCGGCGTTCTGGCAGGTGTAGCCGTCGTTGCACATGGGGAACCGAAGGCAGCTGCGCGCGAGGAAGAGCGACAGTTGCTGCGCGGTGCCGCTGACGAACGACACCGTCGCCGACTGCGTGACCAGGTCTTCGCCGCCGAGCATGCCCACGGCTTGCACGCGGAACTGCCGGTCGGTCTGGCCGCCGGGGACCAGCGCAACGCGGATCGGGAGCGCGGTCTTCCCTTGCCCGCTGCCGAGCGCGAACGGATAGCTGAGCTCGCCGTCGGCGACGACGACGTTGATGGTGTCGAGCTCGCTGCCAATCGCGAGATCGGACGAGACGGAAACCACCAGGACCGTTCGATTCGGGTCCGAACCGCAACTGGCGGCGGCCAGCGGCAGGCACGACGCCAGCAGACACGCCAGCCGCCGGCGCCGCGCTTGCGCCACCAGGCGTGCCTTCCCCTTGGAGCTCAATGCAGTGTTCCGCACGGCGTGATTCCCAGGCAATCCGGCGCAGAGGAATGGCTCCTCGTCAGCAAGAGCGCGGTGACCACGCCGGCGACGACGGCGGCTCCGGCGACGCCCCAGATCCACCAGTGGCTCGATTCTTTCGCGTCGTCCGATCGCGGCGCGGCCGTCGCTTCGAGCGCAGGCATCCCCGGTGACGGACTGGGGTTGGGCGCTTCGAGCGCGAGCGTCGTCGGTGCCGCTGCCGCCGCGGGCGTTGGCGTGGACGGCGCTGGCGGCGCCGCCGCGGTCGAGGCCGTCATCGGCGCGGGGGGCTCTGGCGTTGCGGGCGACGCAACCGGCGGCGCCGGCGCCGGGGTCGCTGCCGGCGCATTGGCCTTGGCGCGTGCGATCTCCTTCTCCAGCTCTTGCCGCCATTTTTCCGCCTGCCCGCGATTCTGCGTGGCTGGCGGCGCCGTGCGCAGGAACGCGCGATAGCCATTGAGCGCCTTCTCGAGCTCGCCGTTCATCCGGTGCGCCTGCGCGATGTTGAACAGCAACGCCGGATCCAGGAACAGACGATAGGCGGCTTCGAACTCCGCGGCCGCCTCCGAATACTGTCCCAGGTTGTAGGCGGCGAGGCCCTTCTTGTAGCGATCGCGGGCCATCTCCTGGTCGCTCGACTGGGCGGCCGCCGGTCGCGCGGTGAGAACGAGCAGGCCCGCGATCAGCACCGCGGTGAGAAATCTCCCGGGAGCAGAGCGAAGCTTCGATTGGCGAGGCGGGGCCATTCCGGCCCTCCATTGTAAAGAGCTTCGCCGGCGACCACAATCGCGGCGTACGGCGCCGTCGCTGCGCGAGGTGGGTGCCAGTGCGCGATCCGGAGCGGCGCCGGTCTCAGGGCGGGCAGGCGGCGGTCTGGGGACCGCAGCTCGTCAGCTGTGACAAGAGGACGGATCCGGTGCTGCTGCAGCCGAGCATGGCCGCCAGAAACGACAGAGCCGTCAAACGCTCGATCAGATCCATCACGCGCCCGTCGCGAAACCCTACAATAAAAAACGGGGGCCGCGCCGTTTCTGGCGGGCCCCCGTGGGTTGGTTGCTTCTTGCTGGTTCGGGCGCGGGCTATTCCTTCTTGACCACCCAGACCTTGATCTTGGCGGCCACGCCCTGGCCAAGCTTGATCGATACCTCGGTCAGGCCGAGCGTCTTGATCGGGTCCTCGAGGTGGATCTTCTTGGCGTCCACGATCACCTTCTGCTCGGCCAGCGCCTCGGCGATGTCACGGCTCGTCACCGAGCCGAACAGCTTGTCTTCGTCGCCGACGGCCCGCGCGATCGAGACGGTGATCTGTCCCAGTCGATCGGCCTCCGCCTGGATCTCCTTGGCCATCTTCGCCGTGCGCGCCGCGATGACGCGCTTTTCGTGCGCGACGCGCGCGACGTCGTCGGCGGTCGCGAGCACCGCCAGCCCGCGCGGCAAGAGGTAGTTGCGCCCGTATCCTTCCTTGACGTTGACCACCTCGCCGGAGCGCCCGAGGTTGTCCAAGTCTTCCTTGAGAATGACCTGCATGGCCTAGGTCCCCGTCACCGCGAAGGGCATCATCGCGATCATGCGAGCGCGGTTGACCGCGGTCGAGATCTCGCGCTGGTGCTTGGCGCAGTTGCCGGAGATGCGGCGGGGCACCAGCTTGCCGCGATCGGTGATGAAGTACTTGAGCAAGCCGGCGTCCTTGTAGTCGATCTTGATCGTCTCGTCGCCGCAGAACTTGCACATCTTGCGGCGTCCGACCGGACGCTTCTTGTCGTCGCGGCCCTCGCCGCTGCCGCCACGGCCGCCGTTGCGGTCTCGGTCTTCACGTTCCATGGGCATGGCTTAGTCCTCTCTCCGGATCGGGTTGTCGACGGCGCCGAACACCGCCTCTTCGAAATCGAACGCGCCTTCCTCGTCCTCGGCGAACACCGAGCGGATGTTGGCCTGGCCGGTCGCGATCTCCTCCTCGTCCGGTCCGGGCGTCGCCGCCTTGGCGAAGGACTCGTCGGTCAGCTCGCTGGTGCGCGTGGCCGCGTCGACGTTCTCGGCGATCTTCACCGAGTAGTAGCGAATCACCGGGTCGGTCAGGCGCAGGTTGCGCTCGACTTCTTCGACCAGGCCCGCCGTGCCGAGGTACGAGAAGAAGAGGTAGATCCCCTTCATCTGCTTCTGCACCTCATAGGCGAGCTTGCGCTTGCCCCAGTTCTCGACCTTGAGCAGCGTTCCGCCGCCGGCCTCGACCACGCCGCGGATCTTGACGTTGACCTGGCCGATCACCTCGTTGGTGATGTCGGGGCGCAGGATGTAGATGGTTTCGTACTCGCGTTTGCGTCCAGCCATGTCTCGGCTGGATCCGAGTCGCTTTGCTTCTGCCATGTGGTCTCCCTATGGACGTTTGTCCCGCGCCCACGGCGCGGGCAAGGAGCAGATCCCAACGGATCGGCGCGCGGTGACCATCACTGCGCGTCTCCGGAGCGGACCGGTTTCTTGTCGTTCTTCTTCTGGGTTTTCTCGGATTTTTCAGCGTTCTTGACGTTGAATCGGTTCATCGCCGCGGGCAGGCCGTTCGCGAGGATCTCCTCGACGGCGTCGGCGGCGTTGGCGCGCAGGTCGGGCAGCTCTTTCTGCTCGGCGCGCGAAAAATCGGCCAGCACGTGGTTCGCGGCGTCGCCGCCCGGCGCGGGCCGGCCGATGCCGAAGCGCACGCGCACGAAGTCGGCGCTGCCGAGATCGGCGATCACCGAGCGCACGCCGTTCTGGCCGCCGTGCCCGCCGCCCGCGCCCAGCTTCAAGCGTCCGAACGGCAGATCGAGATCATCGTGGACCACGACGATCGACGCGGGCGCGACCTTCCAGAACTTGGCCACGCGCGCGACGGCCTGGCCGCTGACGTTCATGAACTCCATCGGTTTGCACAGAAGGACCCGCTCGCCTCGAATGGTCACCTCGCCGATCTCGGCGCCGAACTTCTCGCGCAGCGGCGGCGCCTTTGCGCGCGCCGCCAGCTCCGTCACGACGTCGAAGCCGACGTTGTGACGGTTGCCGGCGTATTCTTGGCCCGGATTGCCGAGCCCGACCACCAGCCACATGCGCGTTGGCTCCGCTTGCGAGGCTCCAGAAGAAGCGGGCTACTTGCCCTTCTTCTCTCCTTCCTTCTTGGCGGGAGCGGCAGCGGCGCCGCCCTTGGCCGGCGCAGCGGCGCCCTTGGCAGCGGCCGCGCCCTTTTCGCCCGCGGCGGCCTCGCCACCCGCGGCGGCAGCGCCCTCGGCGGGCACCGCGCCCTCGACCGGCGCGGCCTCGGCCTCGGCCTTCTCGGCCTTGGGCGCGACGACCGACGCGATCGCTTCCTTGGGATCCAGCAGCGCGCGCACGCCGGCGGCCAGCTTGAGGTCGCTGACGTGGAGCGCGTTCCCGATGTCGAGCGCCGTGACGTCGACCTCGAGCTTGCTCGGAATCGCCGCCGGCTTCGCCGCGACCAGGATCGCGTGCATGCTCTGGTGCAGGTTGCCGCCGTTGACGGTCCCGATCGCCTTGCCGGTCAAGATCAGCGGCACGGTCACGTGCACCTCCTGATCGAGATCGATGCGCAGGAAGTCGACGTGCACCAGGCGGCGCGACAGCGGATCGATCTGCGCATCGCGGATCATCGCCGTCACCTGCTCGTTCTTGCCTTCACCGGCGACGGTGAGCGAGAAGACCGTGTTGCGGCGCCGCTCCTTGTCGAGCGACTGCAGGAGCGTCTTTTCGTCGAAGGTGACCGCGATCGGCTCGCCCTTGTTGCCGTAGAGGACCCCGGGCACCTTGCCGGCCGCGCGCACCTTGCGGGCGCCACCCTTGCCGGACTGCTTCCTGACTTCGACGCTGACCTTGGAGAAATCCATGACCTGTTCCTTTTCCTTAGATGAAGAGCGAGCTGATGGAATCACCGTGGTGGATGCGCTTGACCGCCTCGCCCAGCAAGCGCGCCACCGATAACACCCTCACCTTGGGGCAGCCCATCACTTCGGGGCGCGGCGGGATCGTGTCGGTGGTGATCAGCTCCTCGATCGGCGACGCCATGATGCGGTCGACCGCCGGGTGCGACAGGACGGCGTGCGTGCAGCAGGCGTAGACCGCGCGCGCGCCTTGCTGCTTGATCGCCGTCGCCGCCGCGCACAGCGTTCCCGCCGTGTCGACGAGATCGTCGACGATGATCGCGTCGCGCCCGCGCACGTCGCCGATGATATTGACGACCTCGCTGACGTTGGGCGCGGGCCTTCGCTTGTCGATGATCGCCAGGCTGGTGCCGAGGCGCTTCGAGTAGGCGCGCGCGCGCTCGACGCCGCCGGCGTCGGGCGAGACGATGACCGCGTCATGGTTGAAGCGGACGCGCATGTGGTCCATCAGCACCGGCATGCCGTAGAGGTGATCGACCGGGATGTTGAAGAAGCCCTGGATCTGGCCGGCGTGGAGATCGATCGACAGCAGGCGGTTGACGCCCGCGGCGGTGATCAGGTCGGCGACCAGACGCGCCGAGATCGGCGTGCGCGGCTTGCTCTTGCGGTCCTGGCGCGCGTAGCCGAAGTAGGGGACGACGGCGATGATCGAGCCGGCCGACGCCCGCTTGAGCGCGTCGATCATCACCAGCAGCTCCATCAGGTTGTCGTTGACCGGCGAGCAGGTCGGCTGAACGACGAAGCAGTTCACGCCGCGGACGTTCTCGTTGATCTCGACGTAGATCTCACCGTCGGCGAAGCGCGTGACCTCGGCCTTGCCGAGCGGCGTCTCGACGTACTTGCAGATCGCCTGCGCGAGCTCGCGGTTGGCGTTGCCGCTGAATATGGTGAGAGCTTTGAGCACTGCGTTCGCGCTTCTTCAGGCTTTTCTGTCGAGTTTTCTCGGGGGTTTCCGGGCTCTTTCACGGGGCTCGGCGCGGGCCGACCGCCGGAAGAGCGCGAATCCTGCCATCGACCCCGGCCCCAGTCAACGACGCACCGAGGGCCGGGCCCGAAGCCCAAGTCCGCCCGCACAGCCTAGCCCCGATCGGGGCCGGGGGCACCAGGGACGGGGAGCGCTAAAACCGCCCCGACACCGCCGCGACGCCGCCCGAAGGGGTGGGGGCGACGTCCAGGCGCAGCGCGCTCTCCGAGCTGTGGCTCTCGCCCGACGAGCCCTGCGAGAAGGCATAGGACCAGTAGGCCGCGGCCAGCGCGGCCACCCCGACGCCGATGGCGATGTCGGCGCCCTGATAGACCTTGCGGATGTGGCTCAGCGTGCTGTCGGCGCAGTTCGGGGAGCAGTTGACGAGGTTGCTGTTGTCTTTCCGCCCCCAGATGGTGATCACCGCGCCTGTGCCCAGCGCTACCGCGCCGACCCCGGTCAGGATCCAGGGCAGGAGCCGGCGGGGCTTTGGCGGCGTCGGCGCTTCGGCGGGCTTGGATTCGTCGGCGGACGGCTCGGCCGTGGCCGTTTCATCCGCGGGCGCCGCGGCGGGAGCCGGCTCGCCCGCGGCCGCCTTCTGGCGCGCCGAACGCTTCGCGGGGATCTTCCCCCCCTCGTCCTCCGACGCGATCGCGGCCGACGGGTCGGAGGCGACGGCGCCGCGTCCGCTCTTGCCGATGGTCGCGGTGATGAAGCGGTTGCGCTGCCCCTGAACGATCAGGATCTTCTCCGTCGCGATCACGTGCCCGTCGACAACGAACGAGAAGTCGTGCATGCCCGGGTCGATCTGCAGCGAGCTTCCGTCGATCTGCGACGCAAACGGCTCGCCGTCGACACGCACCTGCACGTCGGAGCGCGTCGCGCCCGCGGCGTCGCTGACCACCAGAACGACGGTGGGCGTGTCCATGTCGAGCTTGTTGTAGCGGTTGGCACATTGCTGGCGCACGAACTTGCTGCATGGGTTCTGTGCGCACGAACGCAGCAGTGCCTTGGCAGCCAGCAGCGCGCCGTCCTGCTCGCGCGTCTTCGCGTCCTTCAGCGTGGTCTGGCAGGCATCCTCGTCGCGCGGGTGCGCCGCCTGGCTCCAGGCGGGCGTCGCGGACAGCGCCAGCGCGCAGGCACCGGCGAGAACAGCGAGCGTGCGGCGCGCGAGCGCACGAGGTAACGAGCGAGGGCGCGGGTCGATCATGGTCGTGCTCCTGCAGTCAAACGGGGAGTCGGTAGTATCACCGTCGTCCTTCAAAATGCAGCGTCCCATTTAGTGAGTCCGATGTTCAACCGGGAAGTGCACGGGGCGCCGCGCCGCGGTCAGAAGAGATCCTTGGAGAACGCCACCGCCCAGTTCGGCTGCGGCGTGTTGGTGACCGATCCGACGAACGGATCCGAGTCCTTGAGGTGACCCCAGCGGAACGTGCCCTTGGGCATCGCGACGCCGTCCGTCGTGATGGCGTAGGCGACCGTCACCGCCAGCCCGGTGAGATCGCTGTGGCAGGTGATCTTCACCGTGTCGGGCGCGATGATCTCGACCGAGTCGATGGTCTGCGGCGGGCCGGCCGCGCTGACCTCGAAGCCGCGGCCGTTCGCCCACGGGCCCGAGGTGTGCGGCGGCGGCATATTGTCGTCCCACACCAGCGGCGGTACGGGCACGTGGAACTGGAGGGTGATGGTGTTGCCGCTGACGGTCTCGTTGATCGGCTGCAGCGGCTGCCAGTCCTGGCCGAGCACGACGCGCTGGTAGTAGACTTGCGCCATCTTCTCGCCGAGCTCGTCGTACTCGAGCGCGCTCAGGTGCACGCGGGTCGAATCGCCCGAGTAGTCGTACTGATACTTGGGACCGACGCAGATGATGTCGCCCGGGTGATCGACACCGACCTGCCACTGCCCGACCGCCGAGATCGACGCGGAGCCGGCGGTGCTGGGCACGGAGTTCTGCTGCGAGACCAGCATCGGGATCGTGGCGGTCTGTCCCGTGAGCGGCGGCAGGTCGGCGTTGTAGTCGGAGTAGAGCTGGAAGATGTCGCTGGCGTAGTTGATGTTGCCAGCATCGGCCTCGCCGTGAATCAGGCTGATCGCGCCCACGCCGTAGGTCTTGCCGGCGGCGGCGGCCAGGCGTGCGATCGCCGCGACCTCGAACAACGTGGCGGCATACGCGCGCGCGCCCGTGCCGGTGTTGGCCTCGAACGGTCCGGGGAAGACGCCGTTTTTCTTGATCACGCTCATCGGCTGGCCCGACTCGCCCACGACGGTGTGCGCGGTGATGTAGTCGTGGCCATTCGCGGCGTCCATCACCATCTTGGTGATCTGCTCGGACATGGCCGTATGCGGCGTCTCCCCGTCCAGGTTGCCGGGATAGGCGCTGGGGTAGCTCGGGTCGGTGGGGCGGATCGGCTCGACCAGTGGCACCATCGATAGCGAGTCAATCGTCGGATCGAACGGCGGCACGAGCGCTCCGTTGAGCGCCAGCTTGAGGTTGTTGTAGAGCTGCGTCTTCGCGACGAGCGGCGTGCCGGAGTCGCCGCCGCCGACCGACAGGCTCTGGCCCGTGCCGATCACGCCGGTCCAATCCCAGGCGAAGCTCAGCGTCGGTCCCGCGTCGGCGCCGGTGTCGGCGCCCGCGTCGGTGGCCGTGCCGGGCTTGCCGCCGTTCGAGGAGCAAGCGGACACCAACAAAAGAGACACAAGCAAAAGAGACAGCAACGTCGCGCGCGAGCGGGGCTTCGCGTAAGGCATGCGCGCGACGTTACACCAGTTCGCGCGCGACGGGAGACGCGAACCACCGCCAGAAATCGACCTACAAATCGACCTGGCCGAGGACGAACTTCATGTTGCTGTCGTCCGTGATTTTCAGCGTCCCCTTGGTCTCGGGCGGAACCATTCCGTCCATGCGCGACCAGTTGGCGCGCTCGACGAGCAGGAACGCTCGATGGCCGCGGTGCTTGGCGACCCAGGCTTTGAAGTTCTCGACATTGCGATCTCCGAGAAAGACCGTGCGCTCGTCGGACGGACCTTCGAAAATTTCGTTCTCGGTGTAAAAGTTTTCGCCGCGCCAGTACATTTGCCAGACCAGCAGCTTCTCGTCGGGCGAGCGGCGATTCCGGTAATACGTGGCGATCAGCCCCTTCTGCGTCCAGTACGGCGTGACCTGGCGCATGTAGCCGTCGAGCAGGAAGAACGTGAACACGATCGCCGCCGCGCACAGGCCCCAGGCCGCCCAGCGCTGGATGCGCCGGATGGAGAGCGCGACGGCGCCGGTCGCGAACACGACCGCGAACACGATCAACGTCGTCTCGAAGTGCAGCCCGGGCGGCCAGGGCCGGCCCTTGGGCGTGTTGATGTAATCGTACGAGAACAGCCAGATGAAGTGCTGCGCGCTGTTTTGCGCGGCCACCAGGTCGACCATCACCAGCGCCAGCAGCGGCACGCCGACCACCGCCATCGCGCCGGCCGCGCGTCCGTCGCGCCGCTCGAGCAGATCGTCGAGATAGCAACCGATGACGATCGCCAGCCCGGGCAGCGCCGGGAGGATGTAGTGGTGGAACTTGGTCACCGACATCGACACCAGCGCGTACGCGGAGACGAACCAGATCGCACCGAACCAGTACATCTCCTGGCGGCGCACGTTGCGCAGGGGGCGCATCACCGTCGTCGCCAGCGCCGCCGGCGCCAGCGCCAGCCAGGGCAACACGGCGTAGCCGAGCTCGCGCAGGAAGTACTCGAAGCTGCCGCGGTCGCCGTGGCGTCCCAGCACCAGGCGTCGCCAGTGGTTGTCGCCGTAGAGCTCGTCCCAGAACGGACGGCCGTGGCGGATCAGCATCGCGTGATGCCAGGGGATCGCGACCACCGCGCAGGCGAGCAGCGCGACCGCGACGCCGAACAGCAGCTGCGCGCGCCGCAAGCGCCGCCAGTTCCAGGTGAACGCCAGATAGGCGAGGAAGATGATCACCGGCAATCCCAGGCCGGCCAGGCCCTTGGCCAAGGTCGCGATCCCGCACAGGACGGCGGCGATGAAGAGATAGAGCGGCGCCTTGTAGCGAACCCACGACGCGAGGATGAAGAACGCCAGCGCGCCGACGATGTACGGGAACATGACCACGATGCCGGCGATGCGCACCGTGCGCGCGCCCAGGTTGAACGTCCACTGCAGCTGGACGCAGTTGACGATCAGCTGCGGCAGCGTCGTGATCGCGAAGATCGCAAGGGTCAGGTAGAAGAGCGGATGGTGAGGCCAGGACAGCCGGTGCCAGCGGCGGCGCGGAAGCACGGCGTCCTCGTCGTCGAATAGCGCCAGCGCGCCCAGCGCCAGCGCCATGGTCATCGGTCCGACGAACG
This sequence comes from uncultured Myxococcales bacterium, assembly GCA_964571275.1. Lineage (GTDB taxonomy): Bacteria > Myxococcota_A > Polyangia > Fen-1088 > Fen-1088 > DASRQZ01. The sequence goes on along the minus strand of CAZNCQ010000054.1, from coordinate 14 downwards.
CCATGTCGGTCATC
>CAZNCQ010000053.1:0-31436 GCA_964571275.1 uncultured Myxococcales bacterium | reverse complement strand
CCCGCGCAGCTTCCGTAGCGCCGCCACGCTTTGATCCCCGCTCTCCCCTCGACGCAGAAGATGTGACGAATCGTAAGAGCGCTCGTCTAGCGCCGGGTTTGCGGCACCACGAACCAGCTCGCGTAACTGCCGATGAGCAGCACGCCCATGAGCAGCCCGAACCAGACGACGGGCCCGAACATGAGGCCGATCATCGCATGCATCCCGAGGCCGACATAAAAAGCCGGGCGGCGGGTCCAGCGCAACGCGAACCAGAGCGGCGCGCCCACTTCGAATGCCAGCGTGAGGATCTGGAGGCCCTGCCACGCGCCCTGAGGAAGCGTGCGCATGAGCAGCCAGGCCACGCTCGTCTGATAATCGTCGTGGAGGTGACTCCAGAGCACGTCAGAGGAGAGCCATCCCCCTCGGAGCTTCGCGATGCCCGCGCCGGAGTACATCACCACGAGCAACACCTGGAAAAACCGGATGACGCCGCCCGAGACATGAGTCGGAGCCGGAGCGTCGGGGTGCCGGCGCGCCTGGCGCCAGGCATCGATCCCGTAGCGCGCGCCGCTCGGGCTCACCAGCAGCGCCAGACTCAGCATCGGTGCCAGCTTGCTGACCGTGAAGGCCTCGAGGCGGTCGGCGAGCGCAACGTACACGAGCAAGAAGGTGAACAGAGCCGCGGCGGGCCGGGTGAAGAGCCCCGCTGCGAGGCAGATACCCGCGAGCACGAGCGCCACGGCGATCGCCCAGGCAACGGGCGCGGGCACCGCCGGCAAGTAGAGCGGTTGACGCCAATCGTTCCCGCCGAGATAGGGCACACGGAACCCGACCGGGCTCAGCCAGTCGTCCGCGTGGACGAGCCGCGAGGACAGAAACCCGAGGACCACCAGCGGAATCGCGGCACGCAGAAAGCCGAGTCGCGCGATCGGTTGCGGCTCGTCGAGCCAGAGCCTCGCCCGTTCCAGCAAACCGAGCCGCGCCGGTGCTCGCTTCACGGGGACTCCGAGCAGCGCTGGCTCCGGACTTCCGTCCCGGTGATGTACCAGTAGCTGCGTTCGATCGCTGGCGGGAAGCTGGACAGAGGAAGGCGCTGGTATCGGGGCTCCGCCGAGCCGGGAGGCGGGATCGGCACGCGCAGGCTCAGCAGCAATACGCCTCCGATGCGCCGCTCGGGATCCGCGCTGTTCTGTCTGCGCACGATGTATTCGTCCAGGGCTTGCATCACCTTGCGCTCGCGATGATGGAAGAACATCGCGCGATAAAACCGGCTCTCCTTGTCGTCGCGCCGGATGGGAAAGAAGGGACGCACATCAATCTCGGCGAAGTGTTGCTCCGCGCACATCCAGCCTTCCACGCGCCACTCGACGACCTCGGTGGCGGCATGGGGGAAGAGGGCCGCTTCCTGAACGAAGAAACGAACAGGGCGCGGCAGCACCTGGGTGGGAATCCCGGTGCCGATGGCATCCAACCAGACCGCGAGCAGGTAGACGACTCCCGCGGCGAGCATCCATTTCCGGAAGACGGCCGATCCCCATTGCGGGGCCAGCTTGGTCGTGCCGACCGCCGGGTTGTTCGTCTGTCGAGTCGTCCGCGCACTATACGCCGTGCCCTCGAGCCCGCGGTGAGCGCTCGATCACGCCGGGACGCCGAAAGCCGCGCGGGGACAGCCGCACGAACCCAGGCTCAAGCTCCGTGACCGGGCGTCGATGGCCGCGTGTGCGTTGAGGCTGACCTCGGATTCGAGGGTCCAGACAGTGCGGACCCATCCGTCACAAAAACAACGGAGGTAGTGACATGGCAAAGCAGATGAAGGCGGCGATGGTCCGGCATTTCGGCAAACCGCTCACGATCGAAGAGGTGCCGGTGCCAGAGGTGGGGCCGGGGCAAGCTCTGTTGAAGGTCAGCGCGACCGGCGTCTGCCATACGGACCTTCACGCCGTGGAGGGGGACTGGCCGGTCAAGCCGCAACCGCCCTTCATCCCCGGGCACGAAGGCGTGGGATTCATCGCCGCCGTGGGCGCGGGCGTGACGGCGGTGAAGGAGGGTGACCGGGTGGGCGTGCCCTGGCTGTTCAGCGCGTGCGGGCACTGCGAGTTCTGCCTCGCCGGCTGGGAGACCCTCTGCCATGCGCAGAAAAACTCCGGCTACTCCGTCAACGGCAGCTTCGCCGAATACGTGATCGTCGACCCGAACTACGTGGGACACATTCCGGACAACCTCGAGTTCACGCCGGTAGCGCCCATCCTCTGCGCGGGCGTCACCGTCTACAAGGGGCTCAAGGAGACCGATGCCAGGCCGGGCCAGTGGGTGGTCATCTCGGGAGTCGGCGGCCTCGGACACCTCGCCGTTCAGTACGCCAAGGCCATGGGGTTGCACGTCGCAGCCGTGGACATCTCCGCGGACAAGCTCGAGCTCGCGAAGAAGCTCGGCGCCGAGCTCGCGGTCAACGCTCGCGACCAGGACGCGGAGGCCCGTATCCTCAAGGCAACCGGTGGCGGCGCCCACGGGGTCCTGGTCACCGCGGTATCGCCGGCCGCCTTCGCGCTGGGCGTGAAGCTGCTCCGGCGCAAAGGCACCATGGCGCTGACCGGACTGCCGCCGGGAGATTTCCCGCTCTCGATCTTCGACACCGTCCTCAATCGGAAGACGGTCCGCGGGTCGATCGTGGGAACCCGCTCCGATCTCGCCGAGGCTCTCGCGTTCGCCGCCGAGGGCAAGGTCAAGGTCACCTACTCGACCGCCCCGATCGAGGACATCAACAAGATCTTCGATCAGATGCGCGCCGGAAAGATCGACGGACGCGTCGTCGTCGAGTTCCCGGCGAGATAGCTCGACCGGTGCCGCGGGGCCGGATCGTGGCGACAACGAGCGCCACACCCCGCGGCACGTCCGCGCGCGATTCAGAACAACCCCCGAGCGCGTTCGGGCTCGAAGATCTCCTCCTGGAAGATCCGCATCTTGTCGTGGTCCACGAACACGGTTGGCTCGACGGAGACGCATTGAATCGAGTCGCAGGCCACGGCATGCGCGGGCGTCTGCCCGCCCGGGCTGACCTGCTCGCTGCTGCCGCCGGCCGGGATCCCGACCTGCAACGAGCCGCCCCCCACCGGCCCATAGCGGCGGGTCGCCTTTTCGCTCACCGCATCTTGCCTTGCGCCGGCACGAGACCACCTTGCGAGGCGCGAGGTGGCCATGAAGACACGGAGCCAGCGTGCCGGAAAGCAAAAGGCGAACGCCAAGATCACCGCGGGCCCGAGCGCGAAGGCGCGCGCCAACGCGAAGTCGCCGACGTCGGTGACTCGACCCACACGCACGGTCATTCTCGATCACGTCAGCTTGCCGGTGCGTGATCTCAAGGCGGCGCGCGCCTTCTACTCCGCGGCGCTGGGGGCGATCGGGATGAGGATCAACCTCGACTTCTCGTCGGCCTTCGGGCTCGGCTCGCGCGACGAGAACATCTTCTGGCTCACCCGCGATCGAAACGCGTCGGGGCACGGACACTATGCGTTTCGCGTCGACCATCGCGAAGAAGTCGCCGCCTTTCACGCCGCCGCGCTCGCCGCCGGCGGCAAGGACCACGGCCAGCCGGGGCCGCGCCCGAACTATGGCCCGCGCTACTATGCCGCCTTCGTCAAGGACGGTGAAGGAAACAACATCGAGGTGGTCTGCTACAAGTAACGCCCCCTCCGGCGACGCGCCTGCCTTCCCCATCCTTGCCCGAGCATCCGCCGCCCTGGCGGAGATAGCCTTGGTGGTCGATGATGCTCCCGTGACCTGGGTGGTTCCCGAACGACTGCTTGACGAGGCGCCCCTGTCGGGAGGCGGTCGGTGACCCAATTCGACCAGTTTCTGCATTCGGTCCAGGACAGCTTTGAAGCGAACCGTTCCACCAACTGGACCAAGGTGGGACTGCTGATCGTTCCCACGGCCGCGGTCGTGTTCGGGCTGTCAGTTTGGATGCGGCGCCGCAGGGCGCATCGAGAGTTGGCGACGCGGATTCAATCGATCCTGTCGACTGCGAGCCTGTCCGGCACCGACTTCGACGACCTGACGCGTATCGCGGCTGCGGGTCAGGTGTCGGTGATTGAGGTCATGACCGTCCTGGCCTCTTTCGAGCACGCCACCGCCAAGCTCTTGGCAGAAGAGGCGCCGACCCTGCATCCCGCTGAGCGTTCCTGGTTCGAGCGCGTTCGGCGCTTGCGCAAGCTGCTGGGATTTTCGCCGCTGTCGCCGCATCTCTGGTTGCTCAGTACCCGCGAGCTGGTCATCGGAGATTCGGTGTCGATGGGCGGGGTCGGTGGCCGCGTCGTCCAGGTGAACGAAGCGAGCTTCGCGGTCGACTGGCCCCTGTCGGCGGTCCTGGTCGAGGGCGCCCTTTGCACCGTGATGATCGACAGGCCCGACGACGCCCGCTATCGCGCGCGGGTGCGCCTCTCGCGCCTCGAGACGCTTCCCGAGATCACGACGGAGTCGGGCGACAGGGAGGCCGGTCGCCGGGCGTTCCTCGCGCACGACGAACAACCCGAGCGCCACCAGGACCGGCGCTTCACCCGCTTGCGCGCCAACGTCGCTATCCGGGTGCAGGTCCTCGACGCCAACAAGGGGACAACCGCTGCGCCAACATCCACGGCGCCAAGCGCGGGCACCATCGTCGACGTCAGCGCCGGAGGGATCGCGCTCGATTTGCCGGTCTCGGCGCGTGGTCCGATCGCGTCTGGCGCCGGGGTGCTGTGCTGGTTCACCCTCGACAGTGACGCCGCATTCGAGGCCCTCAGCGCCGTCGTCATGGCCGCGGGACCAGCGACCGGGCCGCCGCCAGGCGAACAGCACCTTCGGCTGTCATTCGTCTCGCTCAACGAAGCAGAGCGGGACCGCCTGGCGGCAGTGGTGGCAAGGCATCAGATCAGTTCCAACGCCGGCGCCGGCTGACGTTTGAGCCATTTCCATTGATTGCCACTGAACCCGGGCGCGGCGCGCGAGAAGGTGCGGGTGGCCAGGGCGCTGGCTTCGCCAACTCGAATACGAACTACCGGAGCGCCTCGGCGCGCGCGGCCAGCGCGGCGTCGCCGCTGTCCTGGGCGAGGCTTCGGAGTGCCCACAGCACGCGGTCGGCCTCACCTGTCCGACGGGCGACGGGCAGGACCTTCTGCTCCACCCACTCGAACGCCAGCGGAACCTGGCCGCATCGCTTGAGGTAGACGGCCGCAGCGATGCCGGCGCGCACCGTCGTTCCGATCGGAAACACCTCCTCATCGAGGAAACGAGCCTTCCAGATCCCGACAACCGCCCAGCGCACCTGGTACTGCCGCTCTGATGCGATCGCCGCCGTCACGGCTGACACCACCGGCGCGTCGACGTGGTGATGCTCGACCGGGCCAATGTCGCTGCCCACGACCACCGACTTCACGAACCCGGCGCCGGTCAACTCGTTGAGGGCAGCATCGAAGAGCGTCTCATCTGGAGGCGCGCCAACCCCATTCCTGATCGCCGGCAAGGTGGGCTCGACGAACCACCGCCAACGATCTTCGGGCTCGAGCAGGCAAATGACGTCCAGCAAGAATCGCGCAGCAGCGCCGAGGCGCGCGGTCTCGAGCGGCTGTCGGGCCTTCCCTCGAGGCTGCAGCGACTCGATCAGCGCGATCGGATCTTCGATCGCCTCCGCGCCCCGAGGAGCCACCTCGTCACCACAAGTGACGTGGAAGCAAGGGATACCGTCGTCCGCGTCGGGGACCAACCATGCCTTCGCGCTCACCCAAACGCCCCCGCGCAGTCGTTGCAGCCGCCGCTCGTCGGCGGGGTCCCGCCGCAACGTGCCCTCTGGAGAATTCGCCGCCGCCATACCGCCAGAATAGGCAGGAGCGATTGCCCCGGTCCATACCGCCCGTCAGTCGCCGGGCGCGAACGTCGACAGGAGGCGGCCCTCGCCGAAGACCCACAGCGTGCCGGGCTCGGCTTTTTGCCAGGTCTCGCCGCGGGTCAGCGGTTCGGTGGCGACGATGGCCAGGTGGGCGGCGCCGTTTGCTTGCATCGCCTCGCCCAGGTTGACGGTCACGTCGGCGTCGACGAGCGTCGCCTGCCCGAAGGGCGAGCTGCGCAGGATGGCCGAGAGATGATCGCCACAGCGCGCGTAGAGGTGGTGCCCGTCGGCGAGCAGGAAGTTGAAGACGCCGTCGCTGCCGAGGTCGTTGGCGACGTCGAACAACAGGCGTCCGATCTCGCGCGGGTCCTCGGGATAGCGCGCGCCATAGCGGGCGCGCATGGCGTCCAGGATCACGCAGAACGCGTGCTCGCTGTCGGTGTCGCCGATCGGGCTGTCGAACCGCAGCAGGCGATCGCGCACGTGTGGCAGCGTGCCGTTGTGCGCGAACACCACGTGGCGCCCGTCGAACACGCGCACGAACGGGTGGGTGTTCTGAATCGAGGCCTGTCCGCGCGTCATCTTGCGGATGTGCGCGACCGCCAGCGGCGTCGGTATCGGGTTTTCGCGCACGAAGCGCGCCAGCGGGCTCGAGTACGCGGGATGCGGCTCCAGGAAGGTGCGCGCGAATCGCCCGTCGTAAAGAGCGACGCCCCACCCGTCGGCGTGCGGTCCGGTCTGGCCTCCGCGCAGCGCGAGGCCGGTGAATGAGAACGTGAGATCGGTGGGCACGCTCGACACCATGCCCAGCAGCTCACACACCGTCGGCCCCCGGGCTGGGGGCGCCGTCGGCGGCCGCGTTCGCGCGTGGGCCCGCAACCGAGCTCGCGACGACGACGGCGGCGATTCCGGCCCCGGCCGAGACGTTGCACACCGGCGTCGCCGATACGCGCACCATCGCGCCCTCGGCCTGGCCCGCGAACAGGAACGGACACACGTCGAAGTAGACGTCCTCGTACACGACCTGGTCCGTGAACGTCGGTAGCCTCACCGTGCTGGTGCGGCTGCGCTCCTGCGCGACCATGGCATCCGCATCAGTGGCGGCCGCCTGGGCGACTGCAGCCGCCCAGACGTCGGGTGGCGTGGTCCATCCCAGCAGCACGCCCTTGCCGCCGTACTCATCGTTGGGTTTCAAGACCAGCTGCTCGCGCCGCGCGATGAGGTCGTCGGCCAGCGCCGGCCCCACCCGCCGTGTCCAGGGCACGTGCGCGGCGATCGCGCGCCGCTGCTCGTCCGAGAACAGGTCGCCGTGATGCGGATCGGTCAGCACGGCGAACGCCGCCTTCTTGTTCAACGCCTTGGTGCGAAACGAATTGGCGACGCACACGTCGCGCGCGCGGTAGGCCCGGATCAGCGGGTGGTCCATGCCTCGCCGGCTGACGAGCTCGCTGGTGATCACGCGGCGGTAGACGAGATCGATCTCCATCGAGCCGACCCGCGTGCGGCGCCCGTCGCGGACGACATCGGCGACCTCCGCGCGCAACCGGCCGCGCGCGTAGCTCAGCTGGTCGGGATCGACGCAGACGGCTTCGTATCCGGCGTCGTTCAGGAGCTCGGCCACCGCCTGCAGCTCACCGGTGGTGTCGACGCCCAGCCAGTCGACGATCGCGATCGTGCCCAGGCGGCGGCCGCCGCTCCACGCCGCGAAGACATCGGCCAGCGCGCCGACCAGCTTGTTCTGCGGCGCGGGGACGTGCGCCGTCACCCGGTGTGTGACGGAGCCGACGCCTCCACCTTCCGCGAGCGCGCGCATGTGCGGCAGGTTGGCGAGCGCGCGGTGGATCATCGCTTGATCGGTGATGCCGGCCGGCGAATCGGCGTTCAGCTCCAGCACGTGAAACTCGTCGCCGTCGAGCAGCATGTCGAGCCGGCCGACCGCCAGCGCCTGCGGGTAGCCAGGATCGATCTCGGCCAGCGCGCGCTCGGCCGCGCTCAGCCCCAGCGCGTCGGCCAGCCTCTCGTCGGCGGGCGCGCGCGCGGCGACGGTCCCGAGCGCCGAGAGGACCAGCTCGGCGGCGCGCGATATGGCGCGATAGCGCGCCTCACCTATGACGATCGGGCGCAGGTGGCGGCCCAACGCGCGCTCGCCATGGGTCAGCCCCAACCGGCGCTGGGTCGCGATGAATTCTTCGAAGCAGCGCGCGTCGATGGCCCCCGGCGCCGAGAGCCGCACGTCCAGGTCGCGTGCCAGCAGCGTCTCGGGTGCCGCGTCCTCGTCGTTGGGCAGCGATGACATCGCGTCCTCACTTTTCGACCGGCCAGGTGTGCACCGGCTGGCCGCCGTCCGAGTGGAGCAGGTAACTCTCCAGCATTTGCCGGCGCGCCTCGTCGGGCGTCACGCCGCGCGCACGCAGCCCCTCGAGCGTGCGCAGCTGCCAGACCGCGCCGGTCATTCCGCTTTGCACGCGCCGTTCGAAGATGCCCAGATAGTGGCGGATCTCGTCGTGCGCCACACCCGCCGCGGCGAGGCCGATCTCGGCGCGCGGCAGCAGCGACAGCAAGAGATCGCGCGCGCGCACCGGAGCGGGCGCGTCGCCGGAATTGAGCGGCCAGCCGAGCTCGGCGTCCAGCCCCATCTGGGCGGCGCGGTAGAAGTTGCGATCGGCGAGCGCGAACGGGAACGCCGGCAGCAGGCGCGCCAGGTCCGGCCCGCCGCCGAGATCGAGGATCGCGCCCACCAGAAAGGCGGCGTTGGCCAGCATGTCGTCCACCGTCGGACCCGACGGCAGCGCGCGCAGCTCGATGCGCAGGTGACCTGCGCCCGCCGGGTCGTACACCGGACGGTTCCACTTCCAGACCGTGCCGTGGTGCAGGCGGAGCTCGGTCAGCAGCGGCGCCGAGCCGTCGTCGGCGGTGCGCGACGGCGCGCCGGGATCGCCGTCGCCGCACACGGGAAGGATCGGCTCGTAAAGGGCCACGCTCTCATGGAAGAGCTCCGCGGCGCCGTCGCGTACCCACCCGTTGCCGAAGCTGATGCGGGCCGGCTGCATCGTGGTGCCGGCGCTGTCGGGCGGGCGGTCGTCACCGGCCTGCTTGAAGAGTGCGATGCGCGTCTCGTGCCACAGGCGATGGCCCAGGAACGTGGGCGAGTTCGCCGCCGCGGCCAGCACCGGGCCGGTCAGCATCATGGCGGCGTTGAACATGGGCGCGAATTCTCGCGGCGTGACCTGCAGGTGGACCTGAAACGCGGTGTTTGCCCCCTCCATCGCGGGGCCGCTGGTCGTGAGGTCCAGCGGGTCGGGGCCGTCGATGCAGATGTGAAAGGGCGCGTCACGCAGTCGGCGCAAGCCCGCGGCCAGGGCCCGGTAGCGCGGCAGATCGGTGATGCTGCCGGCACCGAAGTGCTCGCGGTCCAGGGTGGGCAGGATACTGATTGGCACGGCGCGCGCCCCATGCTTCGCCGCCTGTACGCGGATGCCGCGCATTGCCTCGCGCATCTGGGCACCCAGTTTGGCGAACGGTCGGTCCGCCATCGCCACGGGTGGCGTCGACAACTCGATGGTGTAAACGCCCATCTCCGGCGTCACCTGCGGGTCGCCCGCGTCACGCACGACCTGGGGGCTGACGGGCAGCGGCTGCGCGCGCTCCCCGATCAAGAACAGCTCCAGCTCGGCGCCCAGCGTGCGTTCCCCCTCGCCGAAGCCGGGGCGCGCCAGAACTTCCTCGAGCGTGGTCAGACTCAGGCGCAGGCGCGCGCGAAAACGCGCGAAGTCACCTTCGTCGAAGTGGTCGTTGTCGATCTCGATTCCCAAGCTCGACCGAACCTAGTCATTCATCTCGACAACAGAAGACATTCTCCCCGCCCGAACCAGCGTCAGAAGACGTGCTGTCGCCACTGACCGGATCGGAACCCTTCCAGGACCTTCGAGATCTGTTCCGCACCGCCTTTCAGATCGAGACGTCCCTGCTGAAAGAAAGAGTTGAAGCCGTCCAGCTTCTTGGCCAGTGCGGCGCTCACCTCGACGAACCCCATACTCCAATCAGCGAAGCTGCGGTTCGCCGTTGTGCCGCGTTTTATGATGACGCACCGATGGTGACGGGGATCCTTCGCGATCTTTTCGTATAGAGCGTTGACCACCGACTCCTCCCCCTCGAGCACCTGCAAGAAGGAGCCGCGGTGATAAAGGAGGAGCCCACTGACTCCGAGCGCCTGGTTGTTCGTGCGCGCTTTTGCCAGCAACTCAGTCAGCTCCTGGGGTGAGAACGGAGCGCGTCCGCCGCTGGCGTATACAAGCTCGAGCATGGGACCGATCTCCAGAGATGAATGTCGGCGCTTGTCCGCGGAGACTGAAGGGACTACTGCGCAGGCGCGGCGGGCGGCGCCAGCACGCCAGAGGGTGCCTGCGCGCAAGTCACGAGCAGTTTCTGCTCGGCGTTGCACAGCCCGTTCTTGAGGGCGGCTTCGCCGTCCGGGTTGCACTCCCAGTGGGCGATCGGCTCGCGCGCGAAACAGCGCAGCAGCGACGCCATCTCGTCCTTGCAGGCGGTCACGCCCTGCATCTCGCGGCAGCTCGCGACACACTCGGAGGTCTTTGCGCACGCGAGCGGGCGCGTGACCTCGCAGATGATCGCACAGGAGCCCGCCGCCACACCCGTCTCCGGCGTTCTCTTGCAGGCCACAGTCAAGCCCATCGCCACCGCTCCCAGCCACCAGAGCCATCCGCCGCCGCGCCGCACGCTCTTTCGTACCACCGCCCGGAGTTGGTTGGAAATATTCAGTGTCGTGGTCAGCTCTTCTTGTTGGGACAATTGAACATCCATCGAATCCCGAAGGCATCGGTGAGCATGCCGAATTTCGTGGCGAAGAAGGTCTCGCTCACCGGAAATGCCACCTGGCCTCCGGCCGCGAGCGCGCCGAACCGATCGGACAGGTCCGTCGGGTCGTCAAAGTCGATGCTGACCTGAACACCGCCCTCGGGCGCTACCGCCTGGTTGGGTAGCCGCAGCTGCGCCCCGGACCGCACCATGGTGTCGCTCACCATGATCGTGTGGCCGCCGATCTCGAGCACGGAGTGCGCCACGCGGCCGTTTGGACCGCCACCCAGGCGCACGACCTCCTTGGTGCTCGCGCCGAGGACTTGCTCGTAGAGTTGAATCGCGCTCTGCGCGCTGCCGTTGAAGTGGAGATAAGGGTTGACGTTGATGATGGCCATCGGCTCCTCCTGGTAGGACTGAATTTCGAGAGATCTGGTGTTCCTGGGGCTGCGACGGTTTCGTGTCCGACGACAGGCGCTTGGCCAGCCCTCCGTGTCGCCCGCCACGGCTCAGGGGGCATGGATGGCGGGGCCTGTCGTTCTCCCCTTGGTCGTCGTGGTGACCGCCGGTGATGCGAACCGGAACTCGATGCGGGTGCCGCGCCCGGCCTGACTGGCGATCCGGATCGTCCCGCCGAGCTCACGGCATACCGCGCGGACCGCGCCCAGACCGACGCCGCGGCCGGAGATCTCGGTGGTCACGCCTCGCGTCGACAGGCCGTCGGCGAACAGCGCTTCGATCAGGTCGTCCCGGTCGGCCGCCAGCAGCGAACGGCGCTGTGCGTGCTCGCGCACCGCATCCCAGTCGATGCCCCGGCCGTCGTCCTCGATCGCGATGACCAGCTCCGGGCCGTCCTGCCGGCTCTCGATCGTGATCAGACCGGCCCTTGGCTTACCGGCGTGCTCGCGCTCGTCGGGGCTCTCGATGCCGTGGTCCGACGCGTTTCGCACGACGTGCCCGAGAACGTTCAGGAACGGGCGCAGCTCGTCGGAGGGCAGCCGCAGCCCATGATCGAGGACGCGGGTCTCGATCTCCTTGCCCAGCCGGCGCGCGACCTGGCGAACGGTTCGCACATGCACACCCAGCACCTGGGACATCAGCGGCCGGCCCCACTGGCGCACGACCAGGAGCGTGTCGGTCGGATCGTCCCGCCGTTCCAGACGCGCCAGCAGATCCTGATAGTCGGGAGGCGCAAGGCGAACGCCGGCTGCCTCGTCCCCGGTCACGAAGCCCGCGAGGCCGCTGACGGCCGCGTGCCACTCGCGCGTGAGGGCGTCGATGCCCGTGGTGACCGCATCCTTCGCGCCCTGCGCGATCAGGGCTTCCAGGTCGTGGCAGCGCGCCGCGAACGACTCGAGGCCGTAGGTCGCCGTGTTCCCCTTCAGCGTGTGCAACAAGCGCATTCGCTCGCCTGGATCGGACGCCTGGCCCAGCTTGGCCAGCAACTGGTTGGTCCCATCGATCAGCACGCGGAGACCTTCCCGATCGCTCAGCAGATGTCCGACGAGGGTCGTCTGCTCGCGAATGCGCCGCTCCACGCTCGCCTGCTCCAGCTCTCGCGTCACGTCGACGATCGTGAACACGACCTCCGCGAACGCGCCGTCACGCATCACCTGCTGGCACGTCACGCCGTAGGTCTTGTCCCCGCGGACGATGGTCCGGGGAAGCTGGTCGGCGCTCAGCTCGAACGGCAGCACGTCTTCGGCGATCTGCTCGAACGCCACCCGAAAGACCAGCCCCTCTGGGGTGCTGTCCTCGAACAGGAAGTCCCACACGCGGGCCCCCACCTGCGGGGCTCCGAACCACTCCATGACGGCGCGCGATCGGATCGGGCCGACGATGCCCGCTCGATCGCACACCAGCAGTCCCTCCTTCATGCTGTCGAGGACGTCCTGGAGGTTCCGATGGGCGCGGCCGAGCTCGACGTTGCCCTCGCGCAGCCGCGCCCGGCTCTTGCGCGTGAGGCGGCGAATGGCGCCGATCAAGATCAGGATGATCAACGACTCGGCCGCCATGCCGCCGAAGACGGCCCAGACGTAGCTCCGGTAGCGTTCGTAGAAGGAAAATGGCCGGTTCTTGACGATGGCGCCGGGCGGCGGGTGATCGGCGTCGAGGTGCCAGCGCTTGAAGGACGGATAGTCGAGCATGTAGACGTTCGGGCTGTGCCGGACGATGGGGATGCGATCGGCGGGAGTGCCGGCCAGGATTCGCGCGCCCATGCGGGCGGCCAGCTCGCCTTGCGCGAACCCGCTCACGGCGTAGCCGCCCGCGGCGCCGACATTGACCGAGACCCCCGTGAAGCCGAACACCGGCACCGGCGAGGCGTTCACGACTCGACGGTGAGACTCGGCGATCGACAACGACACGCCGTTCCGGTCGTGCATGAACATCTGCCAGAAGACCAGCGCATCCGGGGGCAACGCCCGCAGCTTCCCCTCCAGCTCCGCGATGGTGACGTCCGAAATGAAGCTGAGCGCGAAGCGCGGCCGCCAGCGCGGCGCCACCGCCTCGATCTGGCGGATCGCGGAGGCGCTGGTGGCGCTGTCGTCGACGACGAACACCAGCTGCCTGGTCGCCGGCCGCAGGCGCGCGATCCATTCGAAGCTCTTGTCGTAGTCGGTCTCCTCGTTCACGCCGGTCACGTTGGTGAAGCCGGCGATGCGCTGGTCCTTGAAGCTGTTGACGCCGCAGAACACCACGGGAACCCCCGGGAACAGCCGATCGCGATAGGTCTTGAGGAAGTCCAGGGCATCGTCGTCGGACGACACGATCAGGTCCAGGTGCACGCCGACATACTTCCGGGCGTAGACCTCTGCGAGCAGCGCGGCATATTCGGTGGTGAAGATCTTCTTCGAGTCCAGGAACTCGGTGCTGAGCTCGACGTCATCCATCGTGTCGAAGACCGATCGAGCGCCGTCGACGACGCTGGCGGTCCACGTGTAGGTGGAGTTGTAGGAGTTCAGCATCAAGACCTGGCGTCTGGTCGGGCTGGCCGCCGCGGCCGGCGGGCTGGGAGCGAGGGGAGCCAGGGCCAGCCCGAGCAAGGTCACCCAGAGCACGCGGGACACGCCCCGGCCGCTGGTCGGTGCCGCGTGGGCGGCGCTGGCGCTCACGGGCTTTGCGGCCCCCGCCCCGAACCTCGCCCGCCCCACCCGTCACCACTCGGGACGCCACCGTGGTTCGGGCAGATCCGGCGCATTTCCATGCGTCGCAGATCGGTGGATGGCGGGCGAACTTGACCCACACCGGTGGCCGACGCCCGTTCTCACGCGGCGGCGAGGACGCTGGTGCAGGCGCGGCAGCGGCGCGCTACGGCGGGCACGACCTCCAGGCATTCGGGGCACGCCTTCGTCGCGGGAGGAGGCGCGCCCGGTGCCGGCTTGCGGGTCGCCGCGCTCATCACCTTGACGATCGCGACGAATACCACCAGCGCGACCACCGCGAAATCGACGACGGTGCCGATGAAGTCGCCGACCTTGAAGTGCAGTGACGTCGCCTCCCACTTGCGCCAATCGCCCTGCGGCATCACGGCGTTCACCACGGGCATGACCAGATCGGCGACCAGCGCGCTGACGATCTTGCCGAACGCCCCTCCGATCACCACGGCGACCGCGAGATCGACCACGTTGCCCTTGACCGCGAACTCTTTGAACTCTTTTAGAAAACCCATGTGATCTCATCTCCGATTCGTGCCCACGCGCCGAGAGGATCGGCGCACCCAGTGCCAACTACGGGAAAGGGTCGGTCCTGCGGTGCGGACCTACAAGGGGCAGCGCACGGTTGCTGACGCGGCCGGGGCGTCTGTACTATGCTCGCGACCAGCCGCACCGTTGCAGCGAAGCCGTTCTTTGTCGCGGTATTGAGTCCGGGACACGGGAGTCACTCGAGAGCTCATGATCAAACGTCGCCCGCGCACTGGCCTGGGGCTCGCGGTCGTCATCTGCGTCTGCGCCGGGCGACTCTCGACTTCCGTCGCGGCCGAGCCCGAGGTGGGTGCCGAGGGCGCCGATCGGCACTTTCAGCGCGGCGTCGCGCTCTACATCGAGGCCGATTACCGCGGCGCGCTCGTCGAGTTCAAGCGCGCGTACACCCTCGTGCCGAACGGCGTCGTCTTGTTCAACATCGCGGAGTCGCAGTATCAGCTTCGCGACTACGCCGGCGCGTTCGCGACGTTCCAGCAATACCTGGTGGAGGCCCCCGACGACTCGCATCGGGCGCTCGCCGCTCGCAACATTGAGGAGCTGCGCACCCGAGTCGGCGAGTTGCGCGTCGTCACCCTCCCACCGGGCGCCACGGTCAGCGTCGACGATCGCGTCCTCGGGCAGACGCCGATCGAAAGGCCGGTCCTGGTAGGAATCGGACGGATGAACCTGCGGGCGGTGCTGCCCGGCCGTCCACCCGTCGTGCACCCGGTCGAGATTGCGGCCGAAGACGACGTCTTGGTGACGATGGAGATCCCACCTTCACCGGTGGATCTGGCCGCATCGGCGTCGCCGGGTACCGATCTGGACCATCAATCGGCGAGCCGCTCGACGCTGCGCTCGGCCGGCTGGGCGGCGACCGGGATCCTCGCGGCGGGCGCGGCCGTCTTCAGCGTGCTGGCGCTGAGGGCATCCAACGACCTGCAACACGCCCGCAACGATTTTCCGACCACGAGCGAAACGCTCGACCACTTCGCCCATCGAACCAGAACCTTCTCGATTCTCGCCGACTCATTTACGGCGGCGACGCTCGCCGTCGGTGGAATCACCCTTTACTCGACGATCAACGCGAACACGCAAACGAACGGGGCCGAGCTCACCGTCGGGTTTGGTACGTTGAACTTCGACGCGCGTTTTTGATGCATGCCAAGAAACGTCTCATGAGAACGTCGGAAGCGGGTGCTGCGTGATTCAGCGTCGCGTCCTGGCTTTGTTGCTGGGCCTGGTGGGCGTCGGTGTTTCCGCCGTCCCGGCCTGGGCAGCGCCCGACGACACCTGCGGCGACGCGATTCGCGACGCGCTGGAGCTGAAAGCGGCTCGGCGGCTGGCGGCCGCGCGGGCGCGCCTTTCGGCCTGCATGGTCGAGACATGCGCCACGGCCGCGCGCCGAGCGTGCGCCGGCCGAATCGCTGAAATCGATGCTGTGCTGCCGGCCCTCGTGCTGGTGGTGCAGGACGGCCAGGGCCACGACCTGCCCCATGCGCGCGTGAGCATGGATGGCGCGCCACTGGTCGAGCGGATCGACGGGCAATCCGTCGCCGTCGATCCGGGAGAGCACCACCTGCTCTTCAAGGCCGAGGGCTTCAACCAGATTGAAACCACGGTGGTCACGCGCGAAGGCCAGCGCAAGCTCCGCGTGCTGGTCTTCCTCACCCCCGCCAGCCCGGGCGCCGTGCTCGCCAGGCGCGAACCCTCGCTCGACCTGCCGGCGCCGGAGCTCCCGCCGCCGAGCTGGTCGCCCGGGACCGCCGAGCCGCGCGCGGCGATTCCTCCGTGGCGGAAGAAGGTCGGTGGCGCGCTCGTCGGCGCAGCGGCCGCTGGCGTGGTGGTCGGGACGGTGTGGGCCTTTCTTGCCAAGGCCAAATACGATCACGCCATCATCACCGAGTGTGACGGGAGAGCCGACTCCTGTTCTCCGCAGGGCATCGCTGACGGGCGCACCGCGCACGATCGAGCCCTCGTTTCCACCATCGCGTTCGTGGGGGCCGGCGCTTTCCTGGCCGGAGCGGCAACCGTCTACTTTGCCTGGCCCTCCACGCAGGAGCGGATCGCCGTCGCACCCACGGCCAGCAGCAGCGGCGCCGGAGTCACGTTGAGCTGGTGACGAGGGAGCCGCCGCGAGGGCCGGGCGCGATCGCTACGGCCGGCAGACCAGCGTCAGCGTGAGCGATACGCAGTTCTGCAGATTCGCGACCGTCAACTGACCGCCGAGAAGCGCGGTCGCCTGTAACGGCGGCCGCACCTGGCAGGCCAACGTGCCGCGGCCGTTGAACTCGCTGTCGCCAACCCACACCCGCCAGGCATTCATGTCCGCCGACATGAGCTCCGCCGCGGTGATGGTGGTGTTGCCGGCGGTGACGACCTGGTTCCAGACGGGTGTGAAGCTGTCGTTGATGGTCCGTGTCGCAGCGCCGGTCGTCGCGTCGATGACGCCCGCCGGTTTCTCGAACTGGCAGAAGGGATCCGGCGCGGTTCCGTCACCGGCGACGCCGGCGGGATCCCAGGTCGTGCCGGTGGGTGGCGCGACGGTCAACTGCGCCGACGAACAGACCACCTGCCAGTTCGACGTCGGATCGACGGCGCACGCACCGTCCACGCCGCAGAGCTGGCAGCCACCGCAGGCCGCGCACGCGGCGCCGTGGAGTCCACATTGCTGTGCCGTCGTCGGGTTGATACAGCGTCCCGCGGCACAGCAGCCGTTCGGGCAGGTGCTGGGGCCGCAGCCCGCCGCGCCGCCGGTGCCCGACGCGCCGCCGACGCCCGGAGCCCCGCCCACGCCCGGCGCCCCGCCCATTCCGCGCGCGCCGCCCATTCCGAGCGCGCCACCGATCCCAGGCGCGCCGCCGACGCCCGACGCGCCGCCCATCCCGAGAGCGCCGCCGATTCCAGGCGCGCCGCCCTTACCGCTCGCGCCGCCCATTCCGCTTGCGCCGCCGATTCCAGACGCGCCGCCCGCCCCCGGTGTTCCGCCCGCGCCGATCATACCCGCGGTACCACCGGCTCCCGTCGTTCCCCCCATGTCGGATCTTCCGCCCGCCCCGGGGTTGCCGCCCGTGCCCGCGATACCGCCGGCTCCGCCACTTCCGATCTGGACGATCATCGTGGTCCCGCCCGCTCCGCCACCGTCCGCCGAATGACCGAGATCTTCGAATCCCCAGATGTCCGCGCACGCTGGCAAGCAAACCAGTGCGGTCATCCACAGGCAGCGCGAGGCGATCTGACAGTATCGTTGCCGCGTTTTGATTTGGAGGCGCCTCCGCACCGGTGGCATTCTCTCCTCACCCGGCGCGGGCAGCCAGCTGAAAAAAACAGCTCTCCGCGAGAACACGCCAACCGGATCGGGAGGATCGGTCTCGCGTGCACGGTGAATTGCGGATGTCGTGAATTCGGGGCTGCGCTCGAGACCGGGCGGGAATCAGCACGGCCGGCAGGCGAGCCGGAACCGTGACCCGCTTTTCGGAGTTGGCGCAACTCCCAGAGCATATGACTCGCGGGTCTCGCCAGATTCTATTCTTGGTCACCGCAGGCTCCCTGGTTGCTTATGGCGGCTGTTCCGGATCGTCTCGCGGCGGTGCGGGCGGCGGCGCAGGAAGTGAAGATCGCCCCGGAACCGGTGGCGGCGCAGGAGCAGAAGGCGTCGGCGGCGCGGGATCGGGCGGCGTGTTGGGATCAGGCGGCGCGTCAGCGACGGGCGGCGCGTCAGCGACAGGTGGCGCGCCGGGATCGGGAGGGACCTCGGGAGGAGCCGTCGACGCGGGCCAGGACGGCGGCGGCGCGGACACCCGCCCCGACGGCGGCGGCGCGCCCGCGGCCGCGAACACGTTCCGATGCGGCAACTGGGCCGACCAGCGCGACAACTTCGTCAACGGCGATCTCCAGCTGTCGGGCACCACCACCGCGGACAGCTACGCGACCGTCTTCGCGAAGTCGACGGCGATCCTCACGGCGTTTCAAAACACCGTCGGCGCCAACTCGGTGCGCATTCCGATCAACGAACCGACGGTCATGGATGCCTGGTGGGGCGCCTACAAGGGAACGATTGACGCAGCCCTCGCCCGCGGAATGAAGGTCATCGTCGCGTACTGGGCGTGGCACAACGGGCGAATGGACGACATCAACACGTTCTATGCGATGTGGGACGTCGTCGTGAACGCGTACGCCGGCAACGGCCTGGTCTATTTTCAGATCTTCAACGAGCCTTACGCGTACCAGCCGGCCGACTTCATCACGCTCGCGGTGCAATGGATGGCGCGCTATCCGAGCCTTCCGCCCGGGCGGGTGATCGTCGCCGGCAACTATACCGATCAGGATGTCCGCCCCCAGGGCGCGGACCCGCGTCTGAACGGGACTCTGTTGTCGCTGCACATCTATCCGTTTTCGAACGCGACGCAAACCTCGACACAGGCTTGGCGGGACATGTTGCAGACCAACCTCGGCGCATACGCGAGCAGAACCATTGTCAGCGAGTGGGGCGCGCCGATGACGACGGGCGCCGACTACAGCGGAGCGGGAGATGGCGACCACAATGCGTCCTTCATCACGGCGCTATCGACGTACCTGCACGACAACGGGATCGGTAGCTGCTACTGGCCCGTTCTGCGGACCGCCGATACCTGGTCGTTGACGACGCTGAACGGCGCCGGCACCACCCTGTCGCTGACGGTGAACAATGCGTCTGGATTGAATCGCGTGCGCGCAGCTTTCGGACTGCAATGAGCACGGCGGTCAGGGACTCGAGGTTCCGAGACGGACCAGACTGATCGGATGTGACGAATCGGCGCCCCGGTCCTGGCTGTCGCCCACGCCGAGACGCCCGGAGTCGTTGAAGCCCCAGCACCGGATGCCGGCGGCCTGGATGACGCAGGCGTGATTGGCGCCCACCGTGAGCGTGCTGACCGGATCGCGTCCCAGCGCAACCACCGGGAGATCGTCGCCCAGCGGCTCATCGTCGCCCCGATTGAGGGAATCGCCGATTCCGAGCTCGCCGTGAGCGTTGTAGCCCCAGCACTTGACCGAGAAGTCGTCGAGCAGCGCGCACGTGTGGGACGCGCCAGCCGCGATCGAGCGCGCCGACCGCCCCCGTCCCAGATCGACGAGCTTGCCAGGAACGACGGTCCCGACGGTCGGATCTCGCATGACACCGAGCTGCCCGGCGTCGTCCTGTCCCCAGCAGGCGACCGCACCGGTTTCCAGGACGGCGCAGCTGTGAAATCCGCCGGCGGCGATGGCCTTGGCGGCCGGGATGTCGACAGTTGTCGCGGCGCTGGCAGGCGAGCCTGCGGGCGGCTGATCCGCGCCGCCGAGCTGTCCGTAGTCATTCCACCCCCAGCACCGGACGGTGCCGCTGGCCAGCAGAGCGCATGAATGGTACGCACCGGCGGTCACGGCGCTCGCCGGCTCGCCCAGGTCGACGGGGGCGAAGGTGGCGTTTCCGTCGCCGGGGACGCCGAGCTGGCCGAAGCGATTGTCTCCCCAGCACACGACGCTGGCGTCATCGAGACGCGCGCAGGTGTGGTAGAGGCCCGCGCTCACGCCGGCGATCGAGTGACCGCCGTCGACAGGAACGACATCGAAGGTGTCGCCGGCCAGCGCGCCGCGCGCGCGACCGTCCGCGAGACCGAGCTGGCCGAAGGTGTTGTCGCCCCAGCAGACGGCGGCCACGCTCGCGGACGTCGTCTGGCTGGCCAGCGCGCAGGTGTGCCTTCCTCCGGTCGCTATCGCCGTCGTGGTCCCGGTGGTGATCGCGGTCGCCGCCCCGACCACCGTGCGGCCTCCGCCCAGATCAACGGGAGTGAACGGCACCGTGTCGGCGCCGCGGTCCTGGGTGCTGTCGATGCCCAGCTGTCCATAGCTGTTGTTGCCCCAGCATTCGATCTGGCCGCCGACGATCGCGCAGCTGTGCCTGGCACCGGCCGCCACCGCCAGCGCGCACGTTGCGCCCCGCGTGCACAGGCCCGCGGAGCAGGTCATCGTATCTGGACACCCGTGCGAGTCGCACGCGAGAACGCAGTCGACGACGCGAGGTCGATAGCAGGCGAGCGCGAGGCAGATGAGCGCGACGCTCGGTTGGCGCAACCTCACGTCAGCGCACTCGTGCCAGGTTGAAGTAAGTGTTCGGCTGGGAATCTTCGGGCGGATTTTCGATGACCCGGTGAAACTCCGCCTTCGCGGCCGCGTCGGGGGAGTCGTAACTGTCGACCCCCATCTGGCTATCTTCGTCGTTGCTATAGATCCATCGCTTGACCATCACCCACGAAGGCTGTTCGCCGGCGTAGGCGTGAAACACGGCGTACGGAAAGCCGAGGTCGGGGAATCCGGCCATGACCGCGCCCTGCGAGGCCGCTCCGCGGAAGTAACAGAAAACCAGCCGGGTGATCGTGCCGAGCCCGGGCTGACTCTCCACCCGGTTGGGCCCCGGATCGCCGAGGTCGTTGTTCACGATGGGCCCTGGATCGTCTTCGTTGTCGATGGTCTTGCTCACCTCGACGGAACCGTTCGGACAGACACTGCCCAGCTTCAAGACCGCGTAAAATTGTTGCGGCGCCAGGGCGGTCGTCAGTGATTTGAACGTCGCCCCGTCGACGCGACAGAAAGTGAGGGTCGTGGTGCTGAGCGACGTGCAGACCGGAGGACCGCGGTCCGGGGCGTCGGGAAGGACCCACTGGCCCTCCCCGCGAGATCCGGAGGCGTCGCTGCACGGCGGCTGATTCTCATCGTGCATGCTGATCCGGAGATCCTCGACACCGGCGCCGAACGGACAGTCGATCGTCCCCGACGGCGAATAGGGCACCACGCCGACCACCGTCGTCGGATCACCGCAGCTGACGATCCCCGTGCCGGTGCGCAGCAGGGTCCCCGATCCCGACAACGAGGACAGCGCGCAGCTGGCGTCTCCCATACCGGTGAGGACGCCGTTGTCTCCGGAGAACGTCACGGTGAGGACGCCGTCGCCCGAGCGGTCGAGCGTGAGCGCGCTGATCTCTCCCGACAGCTGCTGGCCTCGAGGAATGACCAGGCATGACTGCGTCTCCGCCAGGGTTGCGCGCGAACCGACGACATCGAGTCCGATCGTGCAGCGGCAGCCGATGTCGAAGACGAGATCGGTCGTGGTCCCTGGATAGATGCTGACCCGCGCGCCGCTCAGCTGTTGCACGACCGTCCCCAGGCTCGAGCAGACGGCCTGGACGTCACTGCCGCCCTGAAACGTCCAGACGCCGACAAAGCCCGAGACGTCGGCGCCGGCACCCCGTGCCCCGTGAGCTCCCGCGAACGCCGCCACGACGATCGCGAGTCGGCCGGCCGCGATCGTCAGTCGCGCATCGCGAGCCACGCGGCGATCCCTCCACTCACCAGTGCCCCCACCGCGGTGACGATGCCCAATGTCTCGCTGGACCGTCCCGACTGCTCGGCGTTCATTCCGGTGGCGTTCCACGCCTGTCCCGGCAGGAACATGTTCGACACCTGGTCCGACGCTTGGTCGGCGCGCAAGGCGAAGTACCCGGAGGCGACCGCCAGGCCGAGCGCCGTGAGCCCGGCGGCCAGCGCCGGTCGCCGACCGGCGAAACGCGATCGATGAGGACCCGAGGCCGCTAGCTTGGCGCCGTCAGCGCGGCCGGTGGGCGCGGCGACGAGGTCACGCTCGGAGCCGAGGCTGGTCGTCGGCGCGGCCAGGTTCGCCGATCCTGCGGAGGTCGGCGTGGCCGGCCCGGACGCCGGGGCGCTGGCGGCGGGCGGAACAGGGACGGCGTCGGAAACGCACTTGTCCATCTCGGCGAGGTGAGATCGTGCGAGCGTCTCGACCGGCCCACTTGGTGAATGGTCGAG
Organism: uncultured Myxococcales bacterium; assembly: GCA_964571275.1. Classification (GTDB taxonomy): domain Bacteria; phylum Myxococcota_A; class Polyangia; order Fen-1088; family Fen-1088; genus DASRQZ01. The sequence goes on along the minus strand of CAZNCQ010000053.1, from coordinate 9,254 downwards.
GAACTGGCGGTAGAGGGTCCGCGCGCTGGCGCAATCACCCTTGAGCCGCTGGGCCTGGGCCAGGTCATAGAGGAGCCCCGGTGCCGGGACCAGCTGGTACGAGGCCTTGAGCCTCGCGATCGCGTCGTCGTAGTTGCCCGCGCGGTAGCTCTCCAACCCAGTCTGGTAGAGATGGCGTGCCTCCCGCTCCGGCGTCTCGGCGCGCGCCGGACGCCCGCCCGCCAAGCAAGCCAGGGCCAGCGCCACGATGATGGAGAGCGTCGGCGGCGTCACTTGGTGTGCGAGGGGGCGGCGGCCGAGGGTTGCCCGAAGGGTTGTTGTCCGAAGGGTTGCTGTCCGAAGGGATCGACGAAATCGTCGTCGCCGAGCCGGTCGTCCGGCGCGCGGGCCGCGGGTGTTCTCGCCGCGACGCTCCTGCCGCCGGCCCCGCGCCGCTCGTGGCGTGCTCGGCCGAGCGTCGACACCCGGGGCGACTCGGCCGAGCCGTCGCGCGCGCTGGGGCGGACCGTGGGTCGGGTGGAGGCTCGAGGCGCCAACACCGCCTGCGCGAAGGGGGGAGCCGCCGGCGCGTCGGCGACTTTCGGCGCCGCCGGCCGAGGAGGCGCCTCGCGGCGGGCGGCAAGGACCGACGCGCCGACGATGAGCACGGTCAGCGCCGCGCCCAGGGACATCCGGCCGATGACACGGTGCCGTCGCGGTGGGGTCGCCGACGCGCGCAACGCCGCGAGCAGGTCGCCGGCGCTACCGAAACGGGCCGACGGCAACACCTCGAGGCAACGGTCGATGGCGGTCTGCCACGCGGGTGGCGCCGCGCACGAGGAGCGCAGGGACGGCGGTGGTCCCCGCCGTTCCTTGCCCCCGATGGCCTCCGCGACGCTGAAGGGAAGCTCTCCGGTCAGGAGCTCGAACAACACCGCGCCGAGCGCGTAGATGTCCGTCGCGGGGCGCGGTTCCTCGCCGGCGAGCTGTTCGGGCGCCATGTAGCCCAGCGTTCCGGCCGCGTGCCTCGTGAGCGGTATACAACGGAGCGCCTGCTCGTCGAGCTGGTGGGCCAGCCCGAAGTCGGTGATCACGACGCGCGCGTCGTCACCCTCCTCGGGGACCAGCATCACGTTCTCGGTCTTCAGATCGCGGTGCACGATGCCGGCCGCGTGCGCGGCGTCGATGCCGGCGGCGATCTGCTCCAGCAGCGACAGCACTTCGCCGCAGGACAGCGGCCCCGTGCGCCGCAGGCGCTTTCGCAGCGTCTCGCCCCGCAAAAGCTCCATCGTGAAGAACGGGATGGCGAGGTTCGGCACCTCGTCCCCCTCGAAACGGACGTCGGTGTGGAAGCCCACGTCGAAGACCCGGCACACGTTGCGATGGGTCACGCGGCGCGCGATCTGGACCTCGGCCTTGAGGCGGGACACCCCGGTCTCGTCGACCGCGATCCCAGAGGCTAGCGTCTTGAGGGCGACCTTCTCACCCAGCACCATGTCCAGGGCCTCGTAGACCTCACCCATCCCGCCCGACCCGAGGAGGGCGACGATCTGGTAGCGGCCGGCGACGACGTCGCCGATCCGAAAGGCATTGAGCGATCCGTCCCTGAAGGTGTCACCGGTCTTCGTCGCGAGGGTTGACACGAGGAGACGACAGCGGCGGCAGACGTCGAGGTGCACTTCAGCCGCCGCGAACGCCTCCCCCTCGAGGGCGCCCGTCAACAGCGCCGTCACTTCGTCGTCACCAAGACAGATCATGCTGCGTTCTCTCGCGTCGCCCGCTCCCCCGCAGGGTATCGAACGGAGCCAGTATAATCCACGACGTGACCGACCTGGAAGCGACGGAGACGGAGACCGCCTACGCGCGCGGGCAGGCGCGGTGGCCGCTCCTGTCGCTGTCGTTCGACGATTTTCGAAAGCACTGCGCGCGCCTCGGGTTGGACGACCGGCAGCTGGCCGCGCGCGCCGAGGATCTGTTCCTGGTCGCCGCGGTCTTGGAACAGGTCCCCTGGGCCGTCGCCCATTTCGACGAATATCTCAGGCTCGCAGCCAGCGTGGTCGCGCGCGTCGATCGCGCCCCGAACTTCATCGACGATGTGACGCAAGAGCTGCGCGTGAAGCTGCTGACCGGCGACGACGCCAAGCTCGGGACCTATTCGGGAACGGGCGCGCTCGTCGATTGGCTGCGGGTCATCGCGACGCGCGTGGCGTTGAACCTCAAGAGGTCCGATCGACTTCATCCCGATGAGAACCTACCCGAGGCCGTCCTCGCGGGGCAGGAGGCGGTGCAGTTCAGAAATTGGTACCTCGCCGATCTCCACCAGGCGCTGGAGATTGGCTTTCGCCGGCTGACGGCGCGGGAGCGCACCTTGCTGCGCCTGCACTTCATCGACGGGCTCAACATCGAACGGATCGGCGTCCTTTATCGCGTCAACCGCGCCACCATCGCCCGGTGGCTGGTCGCGATCCGCACCCGGCTGTTCAAGGAGGTGAGGGAGGAGTTGGCCACCAAGCACGGCCTCGACACCGCCGACGTCAAGAGCCTGTACCGCATCATGGAGCGTGACGTTCATGTGACGATGTCCCGGATCCTCGCGGGATAGCGGCAGCGCCGGTCTGCCGATTTCGTTGCGACAACTCGACGGGCCCGGTGTCCTCTCATGTGAGGCGGTTGCCTCGATGTCAGGTGGCGATGAAGAATCAGGTGGCTACGGTCGCGGAAAACGAGGACTTCTCGAGCGGCGCGACGGGAGTTGATCGAAGCGGCTTGCTCGGCCCGGGTCAAAGGGCGCGCGAGGAGCTCCCGCGCGCGCACCGACTGCGCGCGCGGCGCGTGCGCCCGCTGGAGATGCAGCTGGTTGGCCTCGAGGCGATCGTTCGCCACAGCTTGCTCGGCGAGGTTCGCGCGGTCGTCGACGATCTCTCCTTGACCGGTGCGGGGCTCTCGATCGCGGGCGGCGCAGCCAAGTCCGGCCTGATCCTCGTCGGCGACCGCGTCGAGTCGATGCAGATCGTGTGTCGCGGCGCCGTGATCTGCGACGGCGACGCTCACGTGCGCCATGTCGCCGAGCGTGGGGACGACCTCACCATCGGCGTCGAGCTGGTCGGCGGCACGATCGATCTGTCCGAGCTCTATCGGCTGGGCGTCCGCCACAGCTTCTCCGAACGTCTCGTTCGCGCGTGCGATCCGCAGGACGACGGCGTCTCCGATGCCTTCAAGGTGTGGGTCAACGATCTGCGTGACTCACTGGAGCGCGTCAAGCGCTTCCTCGACGCCGAGGAAGAAGCGCTCGTGAGCCTGGATCGGTTCACGCGTGAGGAGACCCTCAAGACCTACCTCGAGGGCGCGGCTCCGCGCTTGATCGAGAAGCTGAACGGAGCCTCGCGCCAGTTGTTCGCGCTCGTCTCGAACCTCTCCGAAGAGCAGCATTCCCTCTATCGCAGCTATTACAAGAAGCAGCTGAATGACCTCATCGTCCATTCCCCCCTGCTGAGGCGCGCGTACAGCAAGCCCCTCGGCTACGCGGGGGACTACGAGATGATGAATATGATCTACCGCGACCGCGCGGAGGGCGATTCTCTGTTCGGGCGCGCCCTGAATCAGTACGCGATCCAGGAGAAGGCGGCCCAGGCCAACATCAATCGCCTCGAGTACCTGTCGGCCAAGATTCGCGCCGCGATCGAGGTGAGCGGGCGGGCCCGCATCGCCAGCATCGGTTGCGGTCCCGCGCGCGAGCTGTTCGTCTTGCTGGAACGGTACCCCGAGCTCGGACCGTGCCTCGACGTCGCCTTGATCGACCAGGAAGAGCGGGTGCTCACCTACTGCGAGCGAACACTGTCCCCGATCGCGAGCCGGACCGGGGCCAAGGTGCACTTCATCAAGCAGTCGGTGCGGCGCCTCTTGACCGCCAGGAGACTGAAGGAAGCCCTCGGCGAACGCGATTTCATCTACAGCGCGGGGCTCTTCGACTACCTGCACGCCCCCACTTTTTCGACGCTGTTGTCGTTGCTCTACCAGACGCTGGCGCCCGGCGGCCACCTGGCGATCGGCAACGTCGCTGCAGACAATCCCAGCCGCTACTTCATGGAGTACGGCCTCGACTGGTTCTTGATTCACCGGACCCGCGAGGAGTTGCTGTCGTTCGTGCCCGCGCTGGTGCCGGCTCCGGTCCGCGCCGAGGTCGACGCCGAACCGAGCGGGGTCAATCTGTTCCTGCTGATCTGGCGATAGCTCGAGGAGCGGTCGCGAGCGCGGGGTCTGTGAAGAATGCCCAGTGGTTCAATATTCTCCCTTCATCATGAGGCGCTGCTCCGCCGGGGCCGCGGAGAGCCCGTCATCGACGGCACGGTGGGTGTCCTGCTCGACGACCACGGCGAGCTCGCCGTCCTGCCGACGGTCAGGCGCGCCCTGGGCGAGCTTCCCTCGGGAGAGTGGGCGCCGTACGCGCCTGCCGCGGGCGAGGCAGGTTTTGTGGACGCGGTCCGAGAGAACACTTTTCCGCCCGAGCTGCGCTCCGCGGCGATCGCGGTCGCCACGCCGGGCGCGATGGGCGCAGTGGGTCTGGCGATCGCGATCGCTCTCGGACCGGGCGATGCGCTCTTGACCCGGTCCCTTCACTTTCCGGCCTATGCCGATCTGGCCGAGCAGCAGGGACGACGACTCGCGACCTTCGCGATGTTTGACGGCGCCGGTCGATTCGACGTCGCGGCGCTGGCTCGCGCGCTCGAAGCGCTGACTGTTCGGCAGGGACGCGTGCTCCTGGTGCTGAACGATCCCTGCCAGAACCCGACCGGATACACGATGTCCGCCGCCGAGTGGCATGCGGTCGTCGAGGTCGTCGCCGGGCTGTCCCGGCGAACACCGGCGACCGTGCTGATCGACGCCGCCTATGCCGACTTTGCCGGGCCTACCTGGAGGCCACCGCACGCGGCGATGGCGCGGCTCGCCGAGTCCGCCGACGTTCTCGTGGCCTGGAGCGCGTCAAAATCGCTGACCGCCTACGGCCTTCGCGTCGGCGCGCTGCTGGCGCTGTGCCCAAACGCTGCACGCCGCCGCGCGGTCGGCGCTGCGCTTTCCCGCGCCAGCCGCGGCCGGTGGGGGAACGTCAACCGCGGCGGCATGATGGTCGTCAGCCGCGTCCTGTCGGATGCCACGCTGGCCCGCAGGGCCGTGCGGGAACGGCGCGTCTTGATCGCGCTCCTGACGGAGCGGGCGCGCGCGTTTCGGCGCGCGGCCCTGAAGCGCGGGCTCCGGTCCTTCTGCCATGACGGCGGTTTCTTCGCGACGATACCGGCGCGGCGCGCCGCGCGCGTCGCCAAGGTCATGCGCCAGCGTGGCGGGTTCGTCGTGCCGCAGGGGCAGATGCTGCGTTTCGCACTGTGTGCGTTGCCGACGCAACAAATTCCGGCGCTGGTCGACATGGCGGCCGACGCCGTCGGCGAACGCGACGATGACGACCTGGCGAGGGAAGCCTCATGAGCGCGCGACGCTCCTACGCCGACGAGCTGGTCGCTGCGCTGTGCGGCCTCGGCTACCAGACAGCCTTCGGCATTCCAGGCGGGGGCATCGCCAGCATCTTTGCAGCGATGGGGCGACGCCTGCGCGTCGTGCTGTGCCAGCACGAAGGCGGTGCCGCTTACATGGCGATGGGGCAGTCGCTGGCCACCGCGGGGCGAGAGGTCGGGCTGTGCTTCGGCACCTCCGGCCCCGGTATCACCAACCTCATCACCGGCGTGGCGGCCGCATGGGAAGAACGGGTCCCGCTCTTCGTGCTCACGGGCAATGTATCGACCGACCTCATCGGAAAGGGGGCCGCCCAGGACGCGTACCCCGGGGGCCTCGACGGCGTCGCGATGTTGCAGCCGGTGACCGCACGGTCGGTCACGGCGATGACCGCCGACCAGATCGTGCCGCTGGCCTGCGAGCTCCACCACCTGGCGCTGAGCTCGTCGCGGCCGGTGCACCTCAACGTCCCGGTCAATCTGGCCAGCCTGCCGTTCGCGGGCGGTCAGATGACCGGCGACGAGCTGGCGAACGCGCGGGCCGCGCACGCGCGCGGAGTCGCAGCGCGAGCGTGGGAGACCGCGGCGATCGACGCCGCGATCGGCGCGCTCGCGGCCGCGGAACGACCGCTGGTGCTGGCCGGCCACGGCATCAAGACCTCCGGGCTGGGCGCCACGCTGGCCGCCGCGCTGACCACGCTCGGCCTACCGGCGCTGGTGACGAGCCATGGCAAGGGCATCTTGCCCGACGATCACCCCATGCTGTTCGGCACCTTTGGATTCGCCGCCCCGGAGCTGTCGGCGGCGCGCCTCGAGGCCTACGATCCCGACGTCATCTTGTTCCTCGGGACCGACCTCGGTGAGACGTCGACCGCCGGCTGGTCGCCGTTGCTCGCCAAACCGCGGGTGAAGATTCACGTCGACCGCGACGAGCGTTGCCTGAATCGCGTGTATCGCGTGGAGGTGCCGGTGCGGGCCGAGATCGCCTTCTTCATCGCCCGCTTGCTCGAGGCATGGCCAGCGTCGCGACGTGCAGGACGGCGCCCCTTTCCGCCGGCCACCGAGTCGCCCTCAACGAGCGAAGCGGAGCGGTCCGCGAGCGCCCCGGGCCTCATTCATCCGGCGGGCCTGGTGAAGGCGCTCGCCGCCGCGTTGCCCGAGGACGCGCTGGTTTTCGCCGACATCGGCAACGTGATGGCCTGGGTGTTACGCCATCTGCCGATCTACGCACGACAGGAGCTCTACATCCCGATGGGGCTCGGACCCATGGGCAGCGGCCTTTGTGCTGCCATCGGCGCCCTGGCGTCCCGGCCCGATCGGCCGGTGGTCGCGCTCACCGGTGACTGCGCGATGATGATGCACGGAACGGAGCTCTTGACCGCGCTTGGCGCTGGCTTGCCAGTGAAGACGTTCGTGTTCAACGACGGCGGACACGGCATGGTCGAGCACGGGCTCGCGTTGCTGGGAATGCCGGCCGCCGGACTGCGCTTTCGGCGTCGGGTCGACTTCGTGGCTTTTGGTCAGGCCCTTGGCGTGCGCGCGCTGCGGATCGAGAGCCTGGACACGTTCGCCAAGTGGAACTGGCGCGCGGAGTGGAGAACGCCCGAGCCCTTGCTCGTCGACCTGACGATCGACCCTGCGGTGGTGCCGCCGATCCTGGCGCGCACGCGCGTCTTGGGCCTCACGGAGAAGGTGACATGAGCCCCACGAGCCAGAAAGATGTCGCTTCGCACCTGGCGGTCGTCGGCACCGGAGCGGCCTTGCCAGAGACGCGCGTCGGTCCCTCCGACTTCGTCGCGGCGGGCGCCGATCCCGCCTTGCTGGCCGAGTGGGACGTGGGCGAGCACCGGGTCGCTTCGACGGAGAGCGCGACGGACCTCGAGGCTCGCGCGGCGCTGCAGGCCATCGAGCGCGCCGGATGGACGCCCGACGACGTCGAGCTCATGATCGGTTGTACGCTGCTGCCCGAGAAGGTGAATCCCAGCAACGTCGCCCTCACCCAGCACAAGATCGGCGCCCGCCGCGCCGCCGCCTTCGGCATCGACATGGCGTGCATAGGACCGGTGCCGGCGCTGATGATGGCCGACGCGCTCTTCCGCGCCGGGCAGTTCGCGCGCATCTTGATCGTGGCGTCGTCCCAGCTGCAGGCGGCGATGGATGACACCGACCCGGCGGTGTTCGCCGTGTGCGGCGACGGCGCCGCGGCGGTGACGCTGGGACCGGTCGGAGAGCGCGCCGGTGTGCTCGCGACGCACCTGACGGCGCAGGGCCAGTACTGGAGCAACGTCGGCATCGAGCCGCGCGGCCCTCGCTACCCGCGCGCGGGCGGCCCGTGCGAGGTGAGGCCGCGCTTCTACATCGATCACAGCCGCGGCGGCGACGTGAAGCAGTTCTTCACCTGGTGCATGGCCTCGGTGCCCGACGCCGTCGCCGAGCTCCTGCGCAAGGTCGACCTGACCATCGGTGACATCGACTGGGTCTGTCCGCACCAGAACGTGAAGACGGTCTCGGAAGCGTGGATCGATCGCATCGGCATCCCGCGGGCCCGCGTCGTCGAGACGCGCAAGGAGTACGGCAACGTCGGGCCGGCCAATGTGCTGCTCAACCTGGACCGCGGCGCGACGCGCGGCTCGTTTCGGCACGGCGACAAGATCTTGCTCTTCGGTCAGGGCTCGGGCATGTCCGTCGGCGTCTCGCTGCTGCAGTGGCACGGGCGCGCGAACACGCCGCCGCAGCCGCCACGCCCACGCTGACGAGCGCGGGCCGCCCGCGGTCACGGCTGCTGACTGCTGGTGAGCGTGAACGAGAACGACATCTGGCACCCGACGAAGGGAGGGTCACCCAACCCGAGGTTGGCGCTCAGGCCGTTGCTGAGGGTGATGGTGCCGCCGGGAGACAGCACGGGGCCGCCGGCCACAAGACTTCAAATGGCCGGACACTCGCCAAGCCCAGGCGCGGCTCGCCCCGGGCCGCGTGCAACCGGGTCCAGACCGTTCGGCGCCCGGGCTGAATAGCGGTACAGTCGGCTCGATTCACCGCTTGGCAGGTACGAGAGACTGGATGTGGCCTTGGCGATCCTATCGAAGATAAAAACGAAAGCCGCTGCGATGGGACGGCGACGGCTGATCCTGGTCGCGGGGATCTCGGCCGCCGTCACCGCGTTCACCGGGTTCGTGGCCGTCAATCTCCTGTCGGGCGAGCACAAGATCGACAAGCCGATCTCGACCGCCGTCGCGGTCGAGGACCCGGAGTTCGCTCGCGGGATGAGCGCGCTGTTTGGACCGGCGCTCGTCGCGGGAAACGAGGTCACTCCGCTCTACAACGGCCGGCAGATCTTCGCGTCGATGCTGGAAGGCATCCGGCACGCGCAGAAGAGCATCACGTTCGAGACCTACATCTATTGGTCCGGCGAAGTCGGCGCCTCCTTCACCCGGGCGCTCATCGAGCGCGCCCATGCAGGCGTGAAGGTCCACCTGGTCATCGACGCCGTCGGTTCGGGCAAGATGGATGCCGCCCAGCTGCAGGAGATGCGGGACGCGCGCGTGGAGGTCGAGCGGTATCGCTCCTTGCGCTGGTACAACCTCGATCGGATCAACAACCGCACCCACCGCAAGCTCTTGATCGTCGACGGGAAGGTCGGGTTCACGGGCGGCGTGGGGATCGCGGACAAATGGGACGGAGACGCCGACGACCCCGACCACTGGCGCGACACCCATTTCCGAGTGGTCGGGCCCGTCGTCGCACAGATGCAGGCCACATTCGTCGAGCACTGGC
>CAZNCQ010000052.1:0-31799 GCA_964571275.1 uncultured Myxococcales bacterium | reverse complement strand
ATCATGCAGGTGACGTTCAACGCGGTGAACCTGGTCGGCCGCTCGCTGTGGCAGAACGTGGTCGCGGGCGGCGTGATCCTGGCGGCGGTGATCGTCGACCGCGTGTTCGAGAAAAATGCTAAGAGGCGCTCATGAGCCCCGCTGACATCAATTCGGCTGACGCGGGCACCGCGCGCATCCTGGTCACCGGCGCGGCCGGCAAGGTCGGCCAGGTGTTCATCCGCCGGCTGCTCGCCGACCCCCGCTTCGATCGCTTCACGGTGCGCGCTCTCTGCCACAACCGCAAGCTGCCGGCCGGCCCGCGGCTGGAGGTCGCGACCGGCTCGATCGAGCACCGCGAGGTCGTCGAGGAGGCGCTGGACGGCGTCACTCATGTGCTGCACCTGGCGACCAGCAAGGAGACGCCCGAGTCGATCATGGACGTCGCCATCAAGGGGATGTTCTGGCTGCTCGAGGGGTGCCGCACGCGAATAGCGGCGTTCGAGCAGTTCATCCTGATCGGTGGCGACGCCGGCATGGGGCACTTCGTCTACCCGCATCCGATCCCGGTCACCGAGACGCAGAAGCACAGCGCCTACCCCGGCTGCTACGCGCTGTCGAAGGTGCTCGAGGAGGTGATGCTCGAGCAGTACTACATCCAGTACGATCTGAACGGCTGCTGCCTGCGCGCGCCGTGGATCATGGACAAGGACGACTTCAAGTACCAGCTAACATTCGGAGAGGATGTGTTCGGCGGCCCGCGCTGGCGCGATCTCGTCGGCGTGGCGCAGGCCGACGAGCACGTGAAGAAGGGGACCGTGCCGGTGATGCTCGACGCGGACGGGCGACCCGTGAAGCGTAACTTCGTCCACGTCGAGGATCTGGTGTCGGCTATCCTGCTGGCGATCAATCACCCCAAGGCGCGGCAGCAGACGTTCAACGTCTGCATGGACGAACCGGTCGACTATGGCGCGCTGGGCGCCTATTTGACCGAGTCGCGCGGTTTGCCGACCGTTGGCGTGCGCACGCCGTATCATTCGACCTGGCTGGACAACACCAAGGCCAAGTTCCTGCTCGGGTGGCGTCCGCAGTACGATTTGAGGAAAATGACCGACGCTGCCTTCGACTACCGCCGCGCCAAGGACGATCCGCGCATCGTCTGGTATCCGGGATAAGGGGCGGCACCGATTCGGACAATGTCGAGACCGCCGGGAAGCATGCACATCGCCGACGATCGCCTGGGATCACCTGCCGTCGCTGAAGAGAGCCGCCTCGCCGTGCTCGCGCGGACGGCGGTGCGCGGGTTCAGCGATCATTTCGGCGCGGCGCCGCGCTGGCTCGTGGCGGCGCCGGGCCGGGTGAACTTGATCGGCGAGCACACCGACTACACCGGTGGCTTCGCGCTGCCGATGGCCATCGAGTGCTACACGGTCATCGCTGCGGCGCCGGCGTCGGGGGAAGCGCCCGCGGCGCGCCCGCGCCTCCGCTTCCACAGCGCGAAGTTCGACAGCAGCGCCGACGTACCGCTCGACGAGCCGCCTCGCGCGGGCCAGCCGAGCTGGGCCAACTACGTGCGCGGCGTGGTTGCGCAGCTGCAGCGCCGCCGCGTCGCCCTGCCGTCACTCGACGCCTACGCGGTCTCCGACGTGCCGCCCGGCAGCGGCCTGTCGAGCAGCGCTTCGCTGGAGGTGTCGACGGCGACGTTGCTGGAAGTGGCGTCGGGCGTGACGCTGGATGAGCTCGACAAGGCGCGTCTATGCCGCGATGCCGAGCACACGTACGCGAACGTGCCCTGCGGTCTGATGGACCAGCTGACCTCGGTCATGGGCGTCGAGTCGGGGCCGCTGCTGGTCGATTTCGAGGCCGAGCGCGCGCGTCCCGTGCCGCTCGGCGATCCCGGCGTCAGCGTGCTCATCTGCAACAGCAACGTGCGCCACGAGCTGGCCAACGGCGAGTACGCGCGCCGCCGCGGCGATTGCGAGGAGGCGGCGCGCCGATTGCAGATTCCGTCGCTGCGCCAGGCGACGCCCGAGGCCGTCGAGGCGGCGCAGGGCGTGCTCGGCCCCGTCGTGTACCGGCGCGCGCGCCACGTCGTCACCGAGAACGCGCGCACGCTCGCGGCCGCCGACGCGCTGGCGCACGGAAGGTTCGGCGAATTTGGCGCGCTCATGTACCGGAGCCACCAGTCGTTGCGCGATGACTTCCAGGTCAGCTGCCCCGAGCTCGATACGCTGGTCGAGATCGCGGGCGAGATCGGCGAGGCGGGCGGTGTCTACGGCGCGCGCATGACCGGCGGCGGCTTCGGCGGCTGCGCGGTGATGCTGGTGCGTAGCGATCACCTCGCACCCATCACCGAGACGCTGGCGCGCGAATACCGGCGGCGGCAGGGGCGGGCGGTGACCACGTTCGTGTCGCGCCCCGCGCAGGGCGCGCACCAGATTGCGGTCGATTCGGTGTGAGCTTCGACCCGGAAGACCATCCGCACCGCCGCTACGATCCGCTGGCCGATCGGTGGGTGCTGGTTTCGCCTCACCGCACCAGGCGCCCCTGGCTGGGGCAGACCGAGTCACCGGCGCGCGAGGTGCGGCCCCCCTACGATCCCAGCTGCTACCTGTGTCCCGGCAACCCGCGCGCGCAGGGCACGATCAATCCGGCGTACGACGGCACGTTCGCCTTCGACAACGACTTCAGCGCGCTGCTTCCCGGTGACTCGGGCGAGCTGTCCGTCGCAGGCAACGCGAACGGCGGGCTCCTCTGGGCCGAGCCGGTGCGCGGGCGTTGCCGCGTGCTCTGCTTCTCGCCGCGCCACGACCTGACGCTGGCCGAGATGTCGCCCGACGAGATCGCGCGCGTCGTCGATCTCTGGGTGGCGGAGACCGCGGCGGCCGGCGCCGACTACCGCTGGGTGCAGGTGTTCGAGAACAAGGGCGCGGTCATGGGCTGCTCCAACCCGCACCCGCACGGTCAGGTCTGGGCGTCGAGCGCGCTGCCGACCGACGCCGCGGTCGAGGATCGGCAGCAGCTCGCCTACGCCCAGGCCCACGCCGGCGCGCCGCTGCTGCTCGACTACGCCGCGCGCGAGATCGCCGACGGCGCGCGCGTGGTTCACGCGACCGCCGGGTGGCTGGCCGTGGTCCCGTTCTGGGCGGTCTGGCCGTTCGAGACGCTGCTCCTGCCGCGGCGTCGCATCGCGCGTCTCACCGAGCTCGACCGCGGCGGGCGCGCCGAGCTCGCGTCGTTCTTGAAGACGCTCCTCGTCGCCTACGACCGCCTCTTCGACGTGTCCTTCCCCTACTCGATGGGCTGGCACGGAGCGCCGTTCGGCGAGGAGCACGCCGGCGCCGCTGCGCACTGGCAGCTGCATGCGCACGTCTACCCGCCGCTGCTGCGCTCGGCGACCGTGAAGAAGTTCATGGTCGGCTACGAGATGCTCGCCGAACCGCAGCGCGACCTGACGCCCGAGCAGGCCGCGCAGCGGCTGCGCGATCTCGTCGCGCGCTGACTGAAAGCGCCTCTCGCGCAGGCGCTGCGTTCGACGCAACTGCTCGAAAAATGAAAAACGCGGCGACCGGGGGGCCCCGGTCGCCGCGCTTGGATTCGAACGGTCGTGCTGCTAGTCGGTCGCGGTGTCGGGGGCCGCGTCGACCGGCGGCGGCGTCGTCGTGTCGGTGCCTCCGTCGGTCGTCGTTCCGCCCGCCGTCAGGAGGCGGATGTTGTCGAGGGTGAGGTTGATGTGGAACGGCGTGGGAACGTTGCCGACGTTGTACGGGAAGATGAAGCTGAACCGCGTGATCTGCGTCGGGTCGGGCGTGCCGCGTACTTTGCCGCCGCCGATCTGGCTCCACAGATAGGACTTCGTGACTAGCGTCGGCCCCGGAGCAAAGTTGACGGTGACCGAGGGCGAGGCGCAGGTGCCGTCGTACTGGTTCCCTGTCGCGGGGATGCAGGTTCCCCAGCTGGGCATGAAGTTGTTCTGCGAATCGTAATTGCTGGCGACGTCGTCCGGCGCCGTCCCGACCTGGAAGAACAACTCTTGCGGCGGCAGCGCGCCGGCATCCACCCCGTCCGTCTGCGGCGTGATCACGCCGGCGATATCGAACGCAATCCCCGTGAACGCCGACAGGTCCGCCTTGTTGCAGCTCAGGATATCGATGGTCACGCCGGCGTCACCATACCCCGTGACTGCCTGATCGATCACATAGGTGCCGTTGATCAGCATAGGCGCCGCTTGGTTGAACGGAGCCAACGTGCCTGTCCAATTGGGCGCGGTGCCGAAGTTGATCGTGGTCATGTCGGTGAAGTCGTAGATGACCGGCATGTTGGGATCGACCGGGGCCGGCGTGCAGGTCGGCATGGCCGCCGAGCCGCCGGTGCCGCCCCCCGTGCCGTTCGAGCCGCCGATGCCGATCTTGCCACCAGTACCGGTCTTGCCGCCGGAGCCGGACGTGCCGCCGGAGCCACTCGAGCCCGAGCCGCTGCTACAGCCGGTTGCGATCAGAGCCGCCGTCGCGAAGAGCAATGTTGAGATCCCGGTCGTCTCGACCGCGCGCCTGAAAGACATGTTCGCCTCCGACTGTGCTTGGGTAAGAGTTGAGCCAGGATGGAACAACTAGTGGCATCGCCACGCAGGGACGCCAAGGGCCTCTCTACACCGCGTGCAGCGACCAAGGCAAGATATTTGAACCGCCGAACGGCGTTCGCGCTACTACCACTGTGGGTGGGGTACACCCTATATTTCTCGGAAGATTCCGAGTTTGATCACGCCGCTGATTGTCGACAGGGAAAGCGCGGCCCGGCGCGTGCGGAGGAAACGGGTCACCCGTTGCTCGGCGCCGAGGGCGAGGGCGCCGAGGGCGCGCTCTCGGTGAGCGCGAGCTCGATGCGGACGCTGTCCTTGAGCTTGATGGCGCCGAGCAGCGCCTTGTAGGGCGCGATGCCCCAGCGGCTCGGCGGGATCTCGAACCGCGCTCGGTAGACGTCGCCGTCGCGGCGCACGTCGAACGCCAGCGTCGCCGTGCGCCCCGCGAGCTCGAGCTGCCCGTCGACGTGAAAGCCCGCCCCATCAGCGATCGCGCGACCCGCGTAGCGCGCCTCCGGGGAGCGCGCGCTGTGCAGCACCTCGGCGTGCATCGTCCGCTCGACGTCCGCGCGCTGGGCGGCGTCGCAGCGCTCGGCGCGCACCACGCCCCCCTCGACGGGACCGAGCACGGCCAGTCCCTCGAGCGGCATCACCGCGGTGATGTGATCGCCGTCGAGGGTGACGTCGAACTGTTCCATGCGCAGCGCCAGATCGTGCGCGGCGCGCGCGAGGATCCCGTCCTTGAACGTGAAGACGGAGATCGTGCCCTTGGCGGTGCGCATGTCCGCCGAACCTCCCTACGAGGGCGGTCCCTCGAGATAGGCGACCAGCAACTCCGCCGCGCGATCCTGCGTGCGGCGCGCCTCGCTGGGGTTGCCGAGGTCGTTCATCAAGAAGGAGAAGACGAGCGGGATGTCGCCGGGCGAGCCCGCGAAGCCCGACAGGCAGCTGGTCCCGGCCAGCGTTCCGGTTTTCGCGCGCACGTAGCGCTCGGCGAGCGTGCTCGCCATGCGGTGCGCGATCGTGCCGTCCGTGCCGGCGACCGCGAGCGACGCCAGGAACTCGGCGGAGATGCGGAAGTCGCGCTGGGCGGCGCGCAGCACCGCCACGATCTGCTCGGCGGAGAACCGGTTCGAATCGTAGAGCCCCGAGCCGTTGGTCATCTGGTAGCCGCCGCGGCGCAGGCCGGCGTTGTTGGTCAGGTAGCGGCTCACCGCCTCGATGCCCTTGTCCCACGAGCCGGGGCGGCCCACAACCTCGGCGCCCAGCGTGCGGATCACCTGCTCGGCGGCGAAGTTGCTCGAGCGCTTGTTGAGATCGTGCACCACGACGCCCAGCGGAGGCGATTCGTGCGTCGACAGGACGCGCAGGCCCTGCGCCGGCGACGCGCCGACGCGAACGCCCCTGGCGACGGAGATCCCGCGCCGCTCGAGCAGCTGCTTCAGCGTCCAGCCGAGGTAGAGCGGCGGATCGACCACGCGGCGCAAGAACGTGCGCGGCTCCGACCCGAGGCGCACCCGCCCGCCGACGATCACGCGGGTGCGGCTCGAGCCGTCGGCCACGGTCTCGACGGTGGGCGCGGCCGGCCCGTCGCTGGCGGTCACCACGTGGCCGCTGAGGGCGAAGTAGGGCGACGACGGCTCGACGACGACGCGCGCGGCGCCGCCCGAGCTGTTGGCCGGAACGATGGTGACCGAGACGACGTTGCCGTTGAGCGACGTCGCCGACGACGGCGCGCGCGACGCGTAGGATTCGTTCTTCTGGTCGTACGCCGGCCCGACGTGGCTGGCGTCGAAGAACGTCTCGTCAACGACGATCGCGCCGCGGACCTTGTGCACGCCGACCGCCGCCAGGTCGGCGACGATGCCACTCAGGTCCTCGGTGGAGAGCGCGGGATCGCCCGACCCGCGAATGTAGAGGTCGCCGAGCAGCTCGCTACCCGCGCGCACCGGGGCCCCTTGCGCGGGCGCCGCCACCGACGCCGTGGTCTTCCAGCGGTACTCGGGGCCCAGCAGCGCCAGCGCGGCCGCGGACGTGATGATCTTGACGTTCGAGGCGGCGTTGAGCAGCGTCTTGTCACCCCGTGCGTAGATCGGACGCCCGGTATCGGATTCGACCACCAGCACCGATACCTTGGACTTGGCGAGCCAGGGCGCGCCGAACAGCTCGTCGAGCCGCTGCCGCAGCCACTCGCGGCGCTGAGCGGGATCCTTCGGCGGGCGCGGCAGGTCCGGCGACCCCTCCGGCGGCGGCGCCGTCGGCGAGGGGTACGCGCTCTGCAAGAGGCGCGGCGGGTTCTGCGCGCGCGCGGCCCTCGGGGAGGCGAAGGGTAGTGACGCCGCCACCAGCCCGAGCGCGAGCACGACCCGGCCGGCCGACCCGAGCGACGTGAGGATTTGCAACCGAGCGACGGGAGCGCGTGTCATTCCGATGGGGGGCGGCGGTAAGAATCCGTGCGGCGCAAGCCGGGTCAAACTAACATCATGAGCGGGTCGGGACCACTTCCTCGCGCGTGCCCGCGGCCGCGTTGGTCGCGTCGACGTCGTCGCGCGGCACGAACAGCACCAGGATCAGGCCGGGGATGCTGGCCAGGAACGCGCAGGTGAAGAACCAGACGTGGCCGACCTTGGTGTTGAGCGGCCCCGATAGAAACCCCGACACCGTGCTGCCCAGCGAGACCACG
The DNA here is from genome assembly GCA_964571275.1 of uncultured Myxococcales bacterium. Taxonomy (GTDB): domain Bacteria; phylum Myxococcota_A; class Polyangia; order Fen-1088; family Fen-1088; genus DASRQZ01. Next base: position 24,558 of record CAZNCQ010000052.1, on the reverse strand, counting down.
GCGGTGGCGAACGCATAGTGCGACGCCGAGAACGCGGAGCGCGAGCGCCGCATGAGGAACACCACGTGCGCGGCGTTGCCGATTCCTGACGCGAACTGCTCGGTGACGACGATCGCGAGCACGGCCGGAAACTTGGGCGCGAGGGCCGCCATCAGGATGTAGAGCAGGATGGCGAGATTCTGCGCGTAGGTCATCGGCACGAGGCAGCGATGGAAACCGCGCCGGGCGATGATGGCGCCGCCCAGCAGCGAGGCCACGATGAACGACACGATCCCCAGCGTGTTGAGGAGCGCCCGCGACGGGAGGTCGACGCCGATGTCGCGCAGCAGCGGCTTCGACATGGCGAACATCATGATGTCGCCGAGCCGGTAGAGGAACATGAACGAGATCACGCGCACCGCTTGGGGCTGGGTCAGGAAGGTCTTGAAGGCGTTCCCGAAATCCGCGGCGGTCAGCTCTGCGCTCGCGGCACGCTCGCGGCGTCGGTCTGCCGCGTTGTCGCCCGCCGGATGGGGGAGCACCACCGCGTTGACCACGGCGACGACGATCATCAACACGCCGCAGGCGCCGAAGCCGATCTTCCAGCCCGCCCGCGCGGCGAGGTACACGAGCGCTCCCGAACCGACGAGCATGGCCAGGCGATAGGCCGCTGTGCGCACGCCGGAGTAGAGGGCCTGGTCGTGCCGGTCGAGCCCCTTGAGATAAAAGCCGTCGCAGGCGATGTCGTGCGTGGCGTGGACGATCGCGATGACGGCCAGCAGGAACCAGAAGATCGGCAGCGCGTCCGGCGATGCGACCGTGCCCACCACGATCATGCCGACGCCGAGAGCGACCTGCAGCGCCACCATCCAGGTGCGCAGCCGGCCGAACAGATCGACGAGCGGGCTCCACAGGAACTTGAAGGTCACCGCGAGGTGCAGCAGCGACGTCGAGGAGATCTGCGTGTTCGAGGCGCGGATCTGCGTCAGGAACTCCGTGGCCATCTGGTGCAGAAAGCTCCAGGGCAGCCCCTCGCCGAAGTACGAGGTGGAGGTCCAGAGCAGGGCGCGCCGCGACTTGCGCGGCTTGGGCGTGCCTGTCTCCATCGACGACAGTTTCGCATGGAGTAGTCTTCCCGCGATGGATCTCTTTACCCACGTCGCGGCCAAGGATCGACGCGGACAGCCGCTGGCGGAGAGGATGCGGCCGCGCACGCTGGCGGAGTTCGTCGGCCAGGAGCACATCCTGGGGCCGGGCAAGCTCTTGCGGCGCGCGCTCGACGCGCGGGCGCTGCCGTCCCTGATCCTGTGGGGGCCGCCGGGCACCGGCAAGACGACGCTGGCGCGGCTCCTGGCCGGCGAGGCGCACGCCCGCTTCACCGCGCTCTCGGCGGTGATGGCCGGGGTCAAGGATCTGCGCGAGGCGGTGGCCGAGGCGGCACAGCACCGCGACCAGCGCAACGAGCGCACGGTGCTGTTCATCGACGAGATTCACCGGTTCAACAAGGCTCAGCAGGATGCGCTGCTGCCGCACGTCGAGAGCGGCACGGTGGTGCTCATCGGCGCGACCACGGAGAATCCTTCGTTCGAGGTCAACGCGGCCTTGCTCTCGCGCGCCAAGGTGGTGGTGTTGCGCGCGCTCACCGAGGCTGACCTGCGTCTGGTCATCGACCGCGCGCTCGCCGACGACGAGCGCGGCCTGGGCGCGCAGGCGCTGGACGTGCCCGACACCGTGCGTGACTTGATCGCGCGCGAGGCGCGGGGCGACGCGCGGCGCGCGCTGGCGACGCTGGAGGCGGCGGCCGCCATCGCGGCCGAGGCGCCCCCGAGCGCGCCCGGCGCGTCCCGTACGCCAGCCAAGGCGGTGACGGCGGCAACCGTCGAGGAGGCGCTGCAGAAGCGCACGTTGCTCTACGACAAGGGCGGCGACGAGCACTACGGCGTGGTGAGCGCGTTCATCAAGAGCCTGCGCGGCACCGATCCCGACGGCGCTGTCTACTGGATGGCGCGCATGCTCGAGGCGGGCGAGGACCCGATGTTCGTGCTACGGCGGATGGTGATCTTCGCGTCGGAGGACGTCGGCAACGCCGACCCGCAGGCCATGGTCGTGGCCGTGGCGGCGATGAACGCCTTCCGCTTCGTCGGCCTGCCCGAGGGCTTCCTCCCCATGACGCAGGCGGCGCTGTACCTCGCGACCGCGCCGAAGTCCAACACCGCGCTCACGACCTATGCCGCCGCCAAGGGCGACGTCGACGCCCACGGCGCGCTGCCCGTGCCGCCGCACCTGCGCAACGCGAGCACCCCGCTGCAGAAGTCGCTGGGCTGGAGCTCGGGCTATCAATACCCGCACGACTTCGAGGGACACTACGTGCGCGAGGAGTATTTGCCCGAGGCGCTGCGCGGCCGGCGCTACTACGAGCCGTCGGAGTCGGGCCGGGAGAAGGCGATCGGCGACCGCTTGCGCGCGCTCCGCGACCAGCCGGCCAAGCCGAACAAGGACGAAAAATAAGGGCGCCGGCGCGCCGGCCCGCGCGACAACAGCAGCATCAGGAACAGCGCGACGCCGATCGTGGTTGCGCCGTCGAGACGCGACCCGGCTCCGCTCGCCGCGCCGCAGCTGCATCCGGAGCTCTTCACCTGCGGAGCGCCCGCGTCGGTCGCGGCGTCGCTCGACGAGCCGGCGTCGATCGTCGCGGTGCACACGTTCTCGGACCAGATGCCCAGGTTCACCTTCAGGTTGCAGTCGTCGGCGCAGATCGTCTTCACGCACGACGAGATCGCCCGCAGGTCGGCGAAGTGCAGGATCGACTGGAACGTCGTGCCGTCGTCGGTCGACTGGGCCAGCGCGAAGCCGTTCGGATCGTTGACGTCGTCGTTCGACGCGGCGTAAGCGATCCCGTTGCGCTGGCCGAGCCCGCGTACCACCGGCGCGGGGAGCTCGGTGAAGGTCATGCCACCGTCGGTGGAACGAAAGATCACGTTGCGGACCCCGTCGATTCCGGCCACCAGCAAGGTTCCGTCGGTGAGGCGGGTGAACGAGTTCAGCACGCCGCCTGGCAGGGTGAGCGGCGGCGGTGACACGAAGGTCGCGCCGCCGTCGGGTGACAGCGCGATCCCGTCGCCCATCGTGGCGCCCGACGGGGTGGAGATGCGCAAGAAGATCTTGCTCGGGTTGGCCGGATCGATCGAGACCAGGCGTACGTTGCCGTTGCCGATCGCCGCCACCATCGAGAGGTCGCGGGTCGTCCACGTGGCGCCGTCGTCCTTGGTGACCGCGAGCTTGGGCGTGAAGTTGGTGCCGCTGCGCAGGGTGACGTAGGCGGTCTTGGCGTCGGACTTTGCCAGCTCGACGCCGGTGATGGCGTCGCCGACCGCCGCGGTGAAGCGGACGGTGTTGAACGTGGCGCCGCCGTCCATCGACTCGACGATGGTGTAGCTGCCGGCGCTGGTGTCGGGCGGGCGCGCCGCCCAGACGCGATTGGCGTTGGCGGCGTCGGGGAAGTAGTCGACCGGCGGTTTGCCCGCGAGCATGCCGCCAGCCTTGCTCCAGGTGCAGGCGCGGTCGTCGGAGTAGATGAGAGCGATGTCGGTGATCGCGAACAGGCGATCGCGCGGCGGCGGCCCCATGTTGTAGAAGGCGGCGAGCGCGCCGTTGGTCATCATCTCGCAGGAGTAAGTCCAGGTCTGCCCGCCGTCGGTCGAGATGACCACGCCGAACGTCGTCGCCAGCATGAGGTCGTTGGGCCGGTCCGCCGGCAGCAGCAAGCCCTGCGAATCGGGGAAGGCGCCGTCGGCGCGCGCGCTGGCGGCGTCGAGCGCGACGGCCGAGCCAACCGCCAGCGCGGCCAAGGGCACGAGCGCGCTCACCCAGGTCGATCGTGACACCATGGCGTGAGCGCCATACTCGCCTACGGGCTCACCTGCGTCCATCTCCGATCGCGCCGCGCCGCGCGCGGAGCGACGACGCGGCGCCCGACGTCCTCGTCAGCCCGCCACGCCGTCGAGCGTGACCGCCATCGCACGCGCGGTCAGGGCAGCGCCGGTTGACTGCTGAGCTCGGGGGGCAGCGGCTGGCCGGTCAGCGTCCTCAGGAACGCCACCAGCTCGCTCTCTTCGGCGGGCGTCAGGTAGAGCGGCTGGATGCGCGCGTTGGGCGTGCCGTTGGGCATCGGCGTCGCGCCGTTGTTGTAGTGCTCGACGACCGCCTCCAGCGTGGGAAACGAGCCGTCGTGCATGTACGGCGCCGTCAGCGCGACGTCGCGCAAGCTCGGGGTGCGCCAGCTGCCCTTGGGGATGCTGTCGCGATCGACGTTCAGGTACATCGCGCGCGAGTCGTCCTGCGGGTTGTCGCTCCACGTCGACGTGCGCAGGTAGGCGTTGGCGTGCAGCTTCGCGTAGCCGTCCCAGGCGCCGAACGGGATGCAGTTGTTGGGCGTGACGCAATCACAGACGCCACCCTTGGGGCAATCGTCCATGGTGGGCACGCCCTCGCCGACCTGGGGGATGCCCACGTTGTAGAACTCCTCGTCGGTCAGCAATGCGCCGTTGTGGCAATCGCTGCAGCCCGCCTTGCCGACGAACAATCGCGCGCCGTTCTTCGCCTCGGGCGAGATGGCGGTCGATTCCATCGCGTGCCCCGCCTTCATGTCGGTCACGAATTGATCGAAGGAGCTGTTGTTTGTCACGAGCTCCGCCTCGAACGCGGCGATGGCCTTGCTGAAGTTGACCATCACGCGCACGACCAGCGGTTGGTCTTGCGGATCCATGCAATCCCACGCGTCGCCGAACGGCTCGGTGGTATCGCCCGGCTGGCAGCCCATCTTGCTGCCCGGCTTGCCGTCGACGGGGAAGCGCGGAAAGCAGCCGGTCGCACCGGAGGCCCCGTCGGTGACGCTGCGGCAGCCGGCGGGGCAGGGGCCGCCGTTGAGCTTGCACTGACCCGTGAGCGGCGCCGCGGTCTCCAGCGTCGGCGTGACGTCGGTGAGCGCGCCCGTCATCGGCAGCGGGTAGTCGGTGAAGACCGCTTCGTACGCGGCGCGGTAGTAGGTGGCGATGATCCACGCGGCGCGCAGGCGGTTGCTGCCCATCGCGTTCTCGAGCGCGCCCGGGATCTGTGACCACAGCGAGTCGGCGCGGCCCGCCCACAGCACCAGCGGGCGGTAGGCGTCGTTGTACATCGTGCCGGCGTTGACGTTGTCCCAGAAGGCGCCCACCGAGACGTTGCCCGGGATCGTCGACGGATCGGCGCCGCCGCGGTTGAAGTCGTGGCAGCTCTGGCACGACATGTTGATCGGTTGCCCCTTGGCGGCGCGGCCGTACGGCACGGGGCGTTTGATCGAATCGAGCCCGTTGAAGTTGCCCGAGAACCGCGTGTCCCAGAAGAGCTGCTGGCCCAGCTGCTGGGCCCCGGTGTCACCGAAGTACTTGTTCGACGTGTCGGCCGGCGGCGAATCGGGCAGGCCCGAGAGGTTGGCGATGCGCGACTGAATCTCGCCGGACCAGCCGCAGTTGCCGTTTTCGCAAAGCGCGTCGTCGAGGGCGCCGCACCCGGCGGCCGCCAGCCCCAGCCATGACAGCAGCGCTACGCGCGTGATGATGCTCTGTCGCCATCGCTGTCGTTTCATGTTGGCCAAGCGTCTCCTCGTCCGGATCAGGCCGCCTCGCGGCGCAGCTCGTCGCCGAACAGCAGCTGCATCAAGCTGGCCGCCTCGGCCTTGACGCCGTTGATGTGCGGCGCCAGGTCTTGCGCGAACTCGGCGGCACTCTGGTAGCGCTGCGCCTGGTCGATCGCCAGCGCGCGCGCGAAGATCTCGGGGCACGGGCGCGGCAGCTGATAGATCGCCTCCCAATCTTTGGCTGTGGGCCCGCTCGCTGCCTTGTAGAGCACGTCGAGATCGTTGTCGCCCTCGTAGAGCAGCCGGCCGGTCAGGCAGTAGTACATGACCAGCGCCAGCGAGAAGAGATCGCTGCGCGCGTCGACGTCCTGTCCGCGCGCCTGCTCGGGCGACATGAAGCTGGTGTTGCCCTTGACCATACCGACCTGGGTCTGCGTCGAACGCCCGCGCGCCTTGACGATGCCGAAGTCGAACAGCTTCACCTCGCCCTCGAGCGAGACCATGATGTTCCCGGCCGAGACGTCGCGGTGAACGATGCCCATCGGCAGGCCGTCGCGATCGCGCTTGGTGTGCGCGTACTCGAGCGCCAGCAGCGTCTCGTGCGCGATGTAGGTCGCGAAGCGCGGCTCCATCGACCGCTTGGTGTACTCGTAGTAACGCTGGACCATCTTCACCAGGTCCCGGCCCACGATGTACTCCTGGGTCATGAAGTACTCGCCGTTGACCACGCCGAAGTCGAAGACCGGCACGATGTTCGAGTGCACCAGCCCGGCCTGCATGCGCGCCTCGTCGATGAACTGGCCGATCGCGTCCTTGTCCTTGGCCAGCTCCGTGCGCAGCCGCTTGAGCACGAAGGTGCGCGTGAAGCCCTCCACGCCCGACGCGACGGCGGTGTAGATGTCGGCCATGCCGCCCTGTCCGAGCAGATCGATGAGCTTGTAGCGGCCGAAGATCTTCGGCGGCGGCTTGGGCGCCACCGCCGGCTGACCGGGGCCCGTGCTGAAGGGCGGCTGTGGTGGCGATGAGACGTTCAGCACCGTGCTCTCGACCTTCCGGCGCGGTTGCGCCGGCGTGCCGAAGCGGAGCGTCGTGTCCTTGAGCACCTCGGCGGTCGGCACGGCACCGCCGTCGCGGCGCCGGCTGAGCAGCAACACCAGCCCGATCGCCAGCAGCACCGGCGCCACCGCCCAGGGAATGAACGATCGTCCCTGCGTGGCCAGGCCTTCGATGACCACGGACTGCAGCGTCCAGACGCGGACGCCCGGGCCCAAAGTCACGGTCGCCGCCACCCAGTGGCCGTGCGGGTCGACGACGAACGGGCTGTTCTCGCGTCCCGCCAGGCCCTGGATCATCAATCGCAGCTCGGCGGGTCCGGCGATCGCCGTCGAGCCGCCGGCGTCGGAGAGCATGATCGCCTGGTTCGTGCGATCGGCGAGCGCGCGCACGATCGCGGCGTCGAGCGGGTTCCCCAGCACCAGCACGGGCGCCGACGGGCCGAGCACGGGCACGTGCACCGCGACCAGGATCAGGGGCGCGCCGCCGCTGACGGCGACGCCCGAAGCCACCTCGTCCTTGCGCGCCGCCGCGACCAGGTCATGGTCGGTCGTGCCGAGATCGAGCCTGCCCTGCGAGGCGATCAACTGTTCGCCCACGATCAGGCGCACCGCCTTGAAGTCGTCGCGGACCGGACGCCACCACTCCTCGGTCTCGAAGAGATCGACCAGGGTGTGTCCGTCGACCTGGTTGTTCAGCGCAGCGTGCAGAGGTGAGATGGTCGCGATCGCGGTCGCCTTGGCTTCCAGCGCCAGGCGCTGCGCCTTCCAGGCGGCCTCGACGTTGCGTCGAGCCGCCTCGGCGGCCAGGCGCGCCTGCGGGCTCTTGTTCGGATCGGCGGCGACGCCGCCGACGACGAACCCCGTGGCGCCGGCGCCGCAGGCCGCCAGGATCAGCAGCGCGCCTGCGATCCGTCTTACCTTGCTCGACATGCTTACCTCCTCATCGGCGGTTCGCTTACTTATATGAGCCGTAGGGAAGACCGAGTTTGTTGGTGTGCGCCTGCGCTTCTTCGTACTCCAGGCTGAACGTGACCTGGCCGCCCGAAGGTGTGACGTCGATCTTCTGCGCGGCCAATTTGGTGTTGGGGCTCCAGGCCACCAGCTTGCGCGCGCCGACCGGCACGTTCTCGATGTGGAACGAACCGTCGGAACGCACCTTGGTGTACAGGTTGTTGGGCACCACCATGACGTTGGCGTTCATCTTCTGGTGCACGTTGCAGAAGATCTCGACCAGCCCCGGCGACGTCATGATGACCGAGCGCGGCTTGTCGCCCGCGCGGTAGCTGCCGAGGTCGAACGAGTTTCGCGGCGAGTTCGAGAACACGTTGTGAAACACGGTGTCGTAGTTCGGGAAGACGACCTGGGTCCCGGCCTGGACCACGGCCAGACGCGGTGAGAATTGCTTGTTCTCCTGCTTGATCTCGATGCTGCGTCCGCGCACGGGCGAGCCGCGCACGTTCTCGACGAAGACGTAGACGTCGCTGAGCTCGCCGCCCGAGATCGAGACCTTGCCGTCGATCGCCGCCACCTTGTGCTGCGGGATCGCCGGCGTCTTCGCGGCCTTTCCGCCGCTACCGCCGCTGTCGCCGCCGTTGCTGGCGGCGGCGCTGGCGGGGTCGGCGGGCGTCTCGCCCGGCGTCGTCATCGGCGGCAGGTTGCCGGTGGCGCTGGCGCTGCTGATCAGCTTGAGCAGCATGTCGTAGCGCTGCTGCTCGCTCTGCATCAACTGGATGATCAGCTGGCGTTGCTCGTTGACCTGCGCCTCCAGGCGCGCGAACTCGGCGCCGGTGGGCGGTGGGCGCGTCGCGCCGGTTGCGGCGTTGCCGTCGGGCGCGGCCCCAGCCAGGCGCGGCGTCACGAGGTTGGCAACGACCAATCCCAGCGCCAATCCTCGGATCAGCAATTTGACTTGAGTCATGTCTCGCTTCTCCCGTTCAGTTGATCAGCAGCAACGACGTGGTGAAGACGTCGTTCTTGATTTGAGGAACGCGGCCGTACTCGCCGTTGTGCAGGTACTCGGCCTTGAAGACCACTCGATCCGAGAACGCCAGTCGAACGCCGCCGACGCCGCGCCACGATTGCGTGATGTAGAGGCGGTTGCTCGCGGCGTCGGTCGTCGTATCGCCCAGCCAGACCAGCGCGTCGCGCAGCTCGGCGCGCCCCTCGAGGCCAAAGACGGGCGTGAGCATCCAGTCGATCTCGGCATAGCCTGCCTTGTGAAGGGCCAGGCCGTAGGCGTCGTCTTGCGGGCGGCCGGGCGCCGCGCCCTTGAGCACTTGCGCCTTGAAATCGACGTTCTTGACGTGCGCGGTGAAATCGATGCCCGCGAACCACATGATGCCCTGACTGTCGCGCGCGATGTCCTGCGAGCCGTAAGCGCCCGATACGCCCAGCTCCATGTCGATCGGCGTCGGCGGGTGCAGCGACAGGCGGCCCGACGCGGTCTTGCCGGCGTTGGTGTCGATCTCGCTGTAGAAGTGAAACTGCTCGGTGGTGTTGGAGCCGTTGGTGAGCGCGGCGGCGACGACGAACAGGTCGTCGGGTCCGAACTTGCTGCGCACCTTGACGCCCAGCGCGGTGCCGGTGGTGTAGCGGGCGAGCAGCGTCGGCGTGATGCCGAACCGCTGGTTGGCCTTGCGCTCGCGGTACTCGATGCCGATCACCGAGTCGGTCTTGCCGAAGAAGATCGACGTGCGCCCGGTCCGTGTCGGCATCCACTCGATCTGCGCGAGGTCGACCTCCAGGAAGTCGCCGATGCTGAAGTTCGATCCGCTGCGCGGCATGAAGTTCACGCTCGCCGTCGCCAGGGCCGTCTGACCGAGCCCGGAGTTCATCGTCAGGTTGATCTCGTTGGCGATGAAGCCGGGCGCGCCGCCCGAATGAACGCTGTCGAAGCGCGGCGGCGCGCCGGTGACGTCGTCGCCGAGGTCCGCGACTTCGCCGCGCGAGTTGACCGCGGTCGACAGGATGTCGCCCATGAACACCCAGCCGTACTTGCCGGCGTACTCGGGGAAGACGGTGTTGCCGTTGTCGCGCACGATGCCGGAGCCATTGCCCTGCGGGACGAAGAAGCCGCCGTCGATGTAGCCGTTGATGGTGACGCGCGGCCTCTGGCCCGCGACCACCGAGCGCGTTTGTTCCAGGCGCAGTTCCAGATCCTTGATGCGCGCGTAGGGATCGATGACCTCGTCGGAGGTGGCCGCGCCGTCGTCCGTCGCATCGAGCTGCAACGCCGCAGGGCCGTTCGCCGGTGCGTTCGCGTCGGCGTCCGCAGGGGTGGTCGGGGCGTCGCCCTCGGCGATCGTGGTCACCGGTTGCGCCGGGGGTAGTGAGCCGGTCTTGCGCGGGGAAGCCGGGGGAGCGCTCGAGGCCGAGCCCCCGGAGAGCAGGATGGCGGCGACCACGCTGGTCGAGAGGGTGGTTCCTGCCCTGGTCATTTGGTCTCCATAAAAACTGTGAGCAGGTTTACATAAACTAGCGAAACCATTGGGTAGGGGTTCCCAGTCCGCTATCGGAATCCGCGGGGATTTACTAAAGGCCACAGGTTCTATGGAGTTGGACGCGTTCCGTGACGCGCGTTCAGCACCGTCCTCGTCGCCGTCGCCGTCCGCGATCCCTCGGCCCGGGCAGACCTCGCGCTCAAGGTCGTGCCTCGAGTACGGCGACGAGCACGAGGACGGGGCGGGCGGTGCTAGGCGGGCCTTGGCTAGGGCCAGAGCCGGCGCAGGGCGCCCAGGTCCATGCGCGACGCCCAGTGCTTCGCGGCTTTGGCCATGATCACGGCCTTGTCGCGGCGCTTGATCGTCGGCCGGTGCGTGAAGACGTCGTAGTCGGCGCTCTCGATCTTGTCGAGGATCGCGACGCCGATGAGCCAGATCAGCGTCAGCTCCAGGCGCAGGTCGTTGCCCAGGCGCTCGAGCAGCGGGCGGCCGCGCTCGTACAGGCTACGCGTGCGCGCCACCTCGAAGCGGATCAGGTCGCGCACCCGTGTCGTCGGCTTCAGCGATTTGATGTCGGCCTCGGTGACGCCGAAGAAGTGCATGTCGTCGGCGGGAATGTAGATGTGGCCGCGCGCAGCGTCGGCGGCGACGTCCTGCCAGAAGTTGGTCAACTGCAGCGCCGTCGACAGCTCGTCGGCGAACCGGAACAGCTCGGGCTGGCGATATCCGAACAGCGAGAGCAGCAGGCGGCCGACTGGATCGGCCGACTTCGCGGTGTAGCCGCGCAGCGCCTGGAACGTCGAGTAGCGCCGCACGTCCAGGTCCATTCGGAACGCGGTCAGCATGTCCTCGAGCGGCGGGATCGGCAGATCGCGGCGCTCGATCGTGTCGGAGAGCGCGACGAACACCGGGTGCGTCGACTCGCCGTGCGTGCACAGGCCGAGCTCTTCTTCCCAGCGATCGAGCGCTTCGGTGCGGCGTCCCTCGTATTGCGGCTCGTCGGCGAAGTCGTCGGCGCTGCGCGCGAACGCGTAGAGCGCGACCAGGTGCGGGCGGATCTCCGCCGGGACCAGGCGCGACGCCACGGGGAAGCTCTCGGTGTGCGCGTGCGCGAACTCCTCGCAGTACTGGTACGCGCGCTCGACCGACCAGGGGCCGGCCGGGGGATCCAGCCACGGGATCGGCAGGCGCGGGCGCAGACTTGGGCCGCTGCGCCGCTCGCTGGGAGCGCTCTCCTCGTCGACGTCTCCCAGCGTGGCTTCACCCTTGCGCTCGCCTTCGCTGGCGCGGCCTCCTCGCAGGATTTGTCGAATCATGACGGCAGAGCTGGTTTTAGCATCGATTCCGGCGATGATCAGCGCGCGCTGCTGGGGGGCACCTGTGGCTTCGATTTTTCGCGGTCGCGCCGCACGACCGCCTGCGAGCGCTTGTGCAGCGCCATGTGCCCGCGCTGGATGCCGTCGGTCGCGAGCGCGCGCAGCGCCGCCAGGTTCGACGCCAGCCCGACGCAGCCGACGATCATGCCCAGCGTGGTCGCCGAGGTCACGCCCAGCAGGCGTTGCGCCAGCCGCGCGCCGGCGTGGGCCAGCAGCGTGCCCCCGACGGTACCGACCGCCATCGGCATCTCCAGGCGGCCCACGAGATCGTCGGGGCGATTGACGTCGCTCCCGCCCTCGCCGTCGGTGCGGACCGGCGGTGCCGCCGACCAGACCGCGAGCGGGCGGTAACGGCCGCTCGCGGCGGCGAACGCGTGCGCGCCCGCCTCGACGCTACGCCAGTCGTTGCCGGTCGCGATCACCACTGCGTCGACACCGTTCATGATCCCCTTGTTGTGGGTCGCGGCGCGATAGGAGTCGTCCTCGGCGAAGCGCGACGCCGCGACGATGCCGTCGCGCACCGCGGTGCCCGCCAGGTCCTGTGTTGCCAGGACGCGCGCCGGCACGCGCGCGGTCACGCGCACGCAACGGCGGTCCGCCAGGTTGGTGAGGATGCGCAGGCCCGAGCGTCCACCCGCGAGGCTCGCCAGGCGATCGGCGAGCGATTCGGCGACGGTGTTCACCATGTTGGCGCCCATGGCGTTGCGGCAGTCGATGTGCACGTGAACGATCACGCGCCCGGGATCGATCCCGGTGCGGACTTCGAGCTCGCGCGGACCTCCGCCGCGCTCGGCCAGCCGCGGCAGCGCGGCGTGCGCGTGGCGCAGCAGCGCCGGTGCCTCGCGCTCGATGCGCGCCTTCGCCGCCTCGGGATCGGAGATGCCGACGATCTCCACCTGCGCGGTCATGATCGGATCGTCGGCCTCGGCGTGGAAGCCGCCGCCCTCGCGCACCATGCGCGCCGCGTTCGACGCGGCGGCGATCACCGACGGTTCCTCGACGGCCATCGGCACCAGGTAGTCGTGTCCGTTGACCCGGAAGTTCAGCCCCACGCCCAGCGGCAGCGTGTACACGCCGACGACGTTCTCGACGACCTGATCGGCGGTGCGCGTGTCGAGGCCGCCGTGGTCCAGCGTGGTCAGGTCCTCGATCGACAGATCGGTGCGCTCGCACAGCTCGTGGCGGCGCGCCTCGACCGTCAGTCGATAAAAGCCGGGGATTCGTGAACCTTGGTCAGACATGGTGCTCCCGTGTCGCGCCGCCGGCGTTGCGGCGGTGCAGGCCGTTCTCTTCAATCTTCAGGTCGAGGATCTGGATTCCGTCGCTGCCGTCCCGCTCGGCGTGGACGCGCGCGGCGAACTGCTGCGCGGCAGCGAGATCGGCGAATAGCGCCACGCCCACGTCGCCGCCGCCCGCGCCCGACGGCTTGGCCGCGCCGCCGAGCTCCGCCGCGATCGCCGCCGCGCGCGCGAACGGCGGCGTCGCGATCGGGACCGCGGCCGCTTCACCCAGCGCGCCCAGCGCCAGGCCGGCGGCGCGCATCGCCGCGATGGTCTCGCGCGCGTTTCGCGACGCCAGCGATTCGACGAAACGCTCCGAGGCCTCGCGCACGGGCGCCAGCAACCCGTCGTAGCGCGCGGGCTCGCGCCCGGCGAAGACGCGCATGCTGTGGATCTGGCTGGTCGTCGAGACCGCGGTGCGCGACGAGAAGACCAGCAGGTGCAGCGCTCCCAGGCCGCCGGAGATCGCGCGCACGACCGGTGTGCCGCCCCCGGGCCGCGTGAACTGCAGCACGCCGCCGTAGACCGCAGCAGCGACGTCGGCGCCCGATCCGGCTCCGCCCTGCCAGGCGCGGTGCGCCGACTCGGCGAGCGAGAACGCGAGATCGCGGTGCGCGGCGACGGGTAGCCCCGCCATCTCGAGCACGGCGCCGACCGCGCACGCCGCGGTCGCGGCGCTCGATCCGAGACCGAGCTTGCGGATGCCACCGGCGGACGTCTCGTCGGCGTCGGCGGCGAACGCGCTCGTGTCGATCGAGACCGAGCCGGGCGGTAGCGCGTTCGCCTTGTCGCCGAGCGCCGCCAGCGTCGTGCGCACCGCCTGGGCGACCAGCGGCGAGCCCGGGTCGAGATCCGGGATGAATTCACCGACGGCGACGCGGTTCATCGCGACCACCACCGCGGTGCCGCCTTCGAGCACGGCGTACTCGCCGACCAGGAACACCTTGCCTGGTGCGGCAACGACTGGACTGCCTCGCAATGTCGTCCTCACGGCGCCCTCCCTGTCATCCGCACGGAACCCTCCGTGCCTGTGCGTCCCCGTCGCGCACGGCCCGATCGCCAACGGCGGTGCCGATCAAATGCGCGTCGACGAGGTGCGCGCCGGGTCCCGGCGACGCCGTGATCGTGCGCAGCACGCCGGACACGCTGCCCAGCGCCGCGGCGACCTCGCCGGCGTCGGCCGAGGCGCACAGCACCTTGACGTGCGGGCCGGCGTCGATCGTGAAGTAGGCGGCGATCCCGCGCGCGCGCAGGCTGCGCGTCGCGTGCATTGCGGCGACGGTCGCGCCGTTCCAGTAGACGATCGCCGGCTCGGCGGCCAACGCCGTCGCGTGCATGCGCAGGGCGCTGCGCTCGGCCACCGCGCCCAGCCGCGGCAGATCACGTGCCGCGATCGCCGTGCGCGCCTCGGCGAGATCGGCGGGCACCGACGCGACCCATGCCGGATAAAACGGCGACGTGCGCGCGGTGCGATCCATGGCGCTGGTCGAGCCCTCGGCCTTCGCGCCCGCGGCGGTGATCGCGACGACCAGGCGCAGATCCCACGCCGGTCCGTCATCACGAAGTCCCAGCGGCGACGCCACGGCGTCGCTTCCGTCGGCGCGCTCGCCGCGCGCCATCTCGACGAACCCACCGAAGATCGAGCGCGCCGCCGATCCCGAGCCGAGACGCGCCAGCTCCGAGAGCTCGCTCGCCGGTAGATCGAGCCCCAGCGCGCGAGAGGCCGCCATCGCCAGCGCCGCGAAACCCGACGCTGACGAAGCCAGTCCCGACGCCGTCGGGACACTGTTCTCGGTCGCGACCTCGGCGCGCGCGGTCGCGCCGGCGCGCGCGCGCACGCGATCCAGGAATGCGGTGACGCGGGCGCAGAAGCGCGGGTCGGCGGGTGCCCCGTCGAGTATGACCCGATCGGCTTCGGCGCTGGCGCCGTCGACGAAGCGTACGCTGGTGCGCGTGCCCAGCTCGGCGAGGGTCAGCGACAGGCTTCCCGTCGCCGGCAGATTGAGCGCGGCGTCGCGCTTGCCCCAGTACTTCACCACGGCGATGTTGGTGCCGGCGATGGCGGTGCACACACGGCCGCGCGACGGCGCGCTCACGAAGCGGCTCCGCTGGCGTGTCCGTGTTGGTGAGCGACCGCCGCAAGCGGTGGACCCACGGCGGTGACGAACCCTTCGAAGCCGTCGTGCCGCCAGCGCGCCAGCACGTCGCGCTCGTGCCCGGGCGCGAGCGCGATCACGGCGCCGCCGCCGCCGGCGCCGGTGAGCTTGGCGCCGATCGCGCCGGCGGCGCGCGCGCCGTGCACGAGGGTCTCGATCTCGGGCGACGAGACGCGGAGCCCGCACAGCACGCCGTGCGCGACGTCGAGCAGCCGCCCCAGTCCGTCGACGTCGCCGATCGCCAGCGCGCGCTCGCCCGCATCGACGAGCTCGCCGAACAGCTCCATCATCTTGCCGACGACCGGCGCGCGCTCGCGCAGCCGGCCGACCGCGGCGACCTGCGCGCCGGTGTCGCGCGGGCGTCCGGTGAGGCCGACGCAGATCTGCATGCCTTGCAGCACGGGCACGGGCCGCCAGCCCTCGCCGCGACGGAAACGGCCGACGTTGCCGCCGAACGCCGCGGCCGCGTCGATGCCCGACGGCGTGCCGTGAAAGACCGCCTCGGCGTCATCGACCGCCGCGGCCAGCGCCGGCGCCGCGAGCGCGCCGCCCGACGCCGCGGCCGCGGCGCGCGCGATCGCGACCGCCATCGCCGCGGAGCTGCCGAGGCCCGCGCGCGAGGGGATCGCGGCCTCGAGGTGAAAGTCGAGATCGGAGACGCGCAGCCGTGCGAGGATCGCCGCCAGCGCGCGCCCCGCGGTCGAGCCGTCACCGGCGCGCGCTTCGAGCGACCAGGCCGGTACCCTGAGCCGCCCGCTGCCGGCGACCGCGTCAGCCTGGATACCGGCGCTGAGCCCCGCGGCCAGCGCCGGATGTCCGTGCACGACACCGTGCTCGCCGATCAGGATGATCTTGGCGTGCCCGAACCCCTGCCCGCGGATCATGCCGGCCTCTGCGCCAACCAGGCGCCGAGCTCGCCCCCGATCACGCGCGGTGCGGACGCGAGGTCGCGAACACGCTTCACGCCGGCGAGCAGCGCCGCGGCGCGGATGCCGTCGATGACTTGTCCGAGGTAAGCGAGCGCGCCCTCGCGCCCGCCCTCGCGCACCGCGCGCAGCGCCGGCTGCGCGACGCCGGCCAGGCGGGCACCCAGCGCCAGCGCGCGCGCCGCGTCGAGGCCGTTGCGGATGCCGCCCGACGCGCAGAGCTCGATCCCGCGCGCGGGGAAGCCGGCGGCGGCCAGCCACCCGATGGCGGCGGCGGTGGGAATGCCCCAATCCCAGAGATCGCGCCCGAGCGCGCGCGCCGGACCGGCCGCGCGGTGCGACTCGACGGCGGTCCACGAGGTACCGCCTCCGCCCGAGACGTCGATCGCGGTGACGCCGGCCGCGACGATCCGCGCCGCTACCGACGGCGAAATCCCGCACCCGGTCTCCTTGACCAGCACCGGCCGTTGCAGCTCGCCGGCGACGCGCTTGATGGTCTCGAGCGCGCCGCGGAAGTCACGATCGCCGCCCGGCTGCGCCAGCTCCTGCGCCGGGTTGAGGTGAATGCACAGCGCGTCGGCCTCGACGCGCGCCATCGCTTCGCGAATCGCTGCCGTCGTCATCTGGCCCAGCTGGATGACGCCGAAGTTCGCGAACAGGTAGACCTCGGGCGCGCTCCGGCGGACCTGGTAGGTATAGGCCAGCTCCGGGTGTTTCAGCATGGCGCGCTGGCTGCCGAGGCCGAACGGGATACCGTGCTGCGCGGCGGCTGCGGCGAGCGAGCGGTTGATCTCCGCGGCCTCGTCGGTCCCGCCGGTCATGCCGGTCACCATGAGCGGCGCGCGGATCGGCCGGCCCA
Source organism: uncultured Myxococcales bacterium (assembly GCA_964571275.1). Taxonomy (GTDB): domain Bacteria; phylum Myxococcota_A; class Polyangia; order Fen-1088; family Fen-1088; genus DASRQZ01. The sequence goes on along the minus strand of CAZNCQ010000052.1, from coordinate 7,873 downwards.
GGAGCTCGGTGCCGACGTCGATCTCGTCGACCGACAGCTCCGGCAGCGCGCAGTGAATCAGGTGCACGTCGGCGAAAAGAGTCGGGCGGTGGAAGTCGGCTTCTCCCGATGCGGCGATCGCCAGATGGTCCGCCTTCCGCTGTGTGATCTCCGCGTCCGCCATGAAGTGTGAACAGCCCCGCCAGCTATAGAACTGTGTACGACACCGGGCAAGCGTCTATGACTTGTTTCAAAAATAAATGAAAATTGGTAGCGGTTTCTTGTGCGGACCTGAACAGGTGGATAGTATGGCGCGGCATGGAGCCCATTCTCATCCTCGCGGGTGCTCTGATCGGGACTGCCCTGGGCGGCGTCATCGGGTGGCTGGCGGCTGCACGGCGCACCGGAGCCGCCGAGGCGACAGCGGCGGCGCTCCGGCAGCAGGTCACCGAGACACACGCGCGCGCCGACCAGCTGGAGCGCTCGCTGCGCGACGCCGACGCGCGACGGGTCGAGCACGAGACCGCGGCGCGCGATCTGGAGCGCCACCTGACCGAGCAGCGCCGACTCCTGGATGATGCCGAGGGCAAGCTCGGCGACACGTTCCAGGCGCTGGCGGCGCAGGCGCTGCAGCAGAGCCACCACGGGTTCCTGGCATTGGCCGCGGAGAAGCTCGGATCATTGCGCGCGGAGGCAGCCGGCGATCTCGAGGCGCGGCAGAAGGCGCACCAGGTGGCCATCGAGGGGATCGTCAAACCGGTGCGCGAGTCGATCGACAAGGTCGACCAGCAGATCCGCGCGATCGAGCTCGAGCGCGGGCACGCGTACGGCACGCTGACCGAGCAGGTGCGGGGCCTGGCGCGCACGCAGGAGCGGCTGGAGGTCGAGACCGGCAACCTGGTGAACGCGTTGCGCGCGCCGGCGGTGCGCGGCCGCTGGGGCGAGATTCAACTGCGGCGCGTGGTGGAGCTGGCCGGCATGCTCGAGCACTGCGACTTCGACCAGCAGCCAACCGTCGCCACCGACGACGGGCGGCTGCGTCCGGATCTGATCGTGCGCCTGCCCAACGGGCGCAACCTGGTCGTCGACGCCAAGGCGCCGCTCGGCGCTTATCTCGAAGCGCTGGAGGCGCCGACGGTCGAGGGGCGCGCCGCGTGCCTCGACAAGCACGCGGCCCAGGTGCGCGCGCACATCCAGAAGCTGGCCGCCAAGAGCTACTGGGAGCAGTTCGGGACGTCACCCGAGTACGTCGTGCTGTTCCTTCCCGGCGAGATGTTCTACAGCGCGGCGTTGGAGCGGCTGCCCGAGCTGATCGAGGAGGGGGTGGGGCAGCGCGTGCTGCTGGCGACGCCGACGACGTTGATCGGTCTCTTGCAGGCGGTTCACTACGGCTGGCGGCAGGAGCGCGTCGCCGAGAACGCGCAGGAGATCAGCAAGTGCGGGCGCGAGCTGCACGAGCGCGTGGCCACGCTGGTCGAGCATTTCGTGAGCCTGGGCAACTCGCTCGGGCAGTCGGTGAAACACTTCAACCTCGCAATGGCGTCGTTCGAGGGGCGCGTGCTGGTGTCGACGCGCCGGCTCGAGGAGCTGGACGCCAAGGGCAAGAAGGAGATGCCGGCGCGCCCGCAGATCGACGCGCGCCCGCGCGCGCTGGCGCCGGTCGAGGATCTGCCGGTGCGCCCGAGCGAGCTCGACGCCTGACCGCTGCTTGCTAGCCGGACACTTGAACAGCCAGCTCGACGGAGCCGGCGCGCAAGACCACGCACTCGCGAGGCGAAGAATCGCGGAGGTGGTTGGCGGCGAAGTCGAACGACGTGTCGATGCGTGCCAGCCCCAGCGAGTGCTCCTTGGCCACCGCCGAGCGGACCTGGCCGCCGATCATGTTGACCAGCTCGCGGAGCGTGTCGTCGATCATCTCTTGATCGACCGCGTTCTTGTCGCATGCGAAGAGCGCCGCGCCCAAGGAGAGGCAGCCCTGTTGATCCGACGACAGGACCACCGTCAGGGGACGCGTGCCCGAGATCGGGAGCACGGCGGTCCTCCAGGCCAGGCCCTGCAGGCGAGCGCGCAGCGGCTCGCTCTCGGCGCCGTTGCGCTTGCCGACCAGCTCGCAGCGCAGCGTGAGCATGACTTCGAACACGTAAGAGACGAGCAGCGACAGATCCTCCGGCGAAAGCAGGTGGCTCATCTCGTCACTGGAATTCGGTCGGCGCGCCGGGTTACTTGAGATCGGTGGATCGCCGCACTTTTCCCGGCGCCCCTGTCGTGACCGTCGCAAAATTGGCGTGACGGGCCGTCGTTCGTAGGATGGCGCGATGGATTTCGCCGACCCGCCGCGCGTCATCCGGGCCGGGCTGGTCTCGGGTCGGGGACACTACGACACTGTCATACGTGCGGTCATGGAGGCGTCGCACAGCGTCTGGATCGCGACCGCCAACCTGAAAGAGCTGATGGTCGAGGATCACCGCGCGGCGCCCGGCCGCCGGCGCACCCGCCGCCGGTCTTCGTATCGATCGATCCTGGCGGTCTTCGACGAGCAGGCGCGCCGCGGCGTCGAGATCCGGATCCTGCACGCCGGCGCGCCGTCACGCGCATTTCGCGCCGAGCTGGACCGACACCCGTTCCTCTTCCAGGGTGGGCTCGAGCTGCGGCACTGCCCGCGCTTACATTTCAAAGCGGTGGTGGTCGACGGCGCGTTCCTCTACCTCGGTAGCGCGAATTGGACCGGCGCGGGCCTGGGCGCCAAGGGCGCGGGGCGGCGCAACTTCGAGCTCGGCTTCGTCAGCGCCGATGACCAACTGCTCGACCGCGTGCAGTTCTTCTATGAGCGGATCTGGACCGGCGGGGAGTGCGGGACGTGTAAGATGCGGGAGCTGTGCCCGGGGCCGCTGGATCTCCTTGCTTCGAAGGTGGGACCCGAGCCGTTGCGCTCGCGAGCGTAGTCACTTGTGTGCTCGCGCCGCGTGATTACGCTTCTAACCGCAAGCGATCGGGGAACGTATGTACAAGTCCACCGGAAATAGCGACGGCGACGGCATCATCGCGCTCATCAAGGAGACCGCGGACGGCTTTGGTCACCTGATCGCGGATCACATCAAGCTGGCGCGCCTGGAGCTGGTCGCTGACGTCAAGAATTACGGGCGCCAGGTCGCGCTCATCGCGCTCATCGTTCCGATCCTGTTCATCGGTTATATCATCGTCTGTTTTGGCTTGGCGGCGCTGCTCGCACGCTGGCTCGGGTCCGCGGGCTCGCTCTTCCTGGTGGGCGGGGCGCACATCGCGATCGGCGCGGTTGCGATCTGGATGGCCATCGCTCGCTTGCGGCGCGCACAGCCGATGTCCGACAGCGTCGAGGAAATGAACCGCAGCATGGAGACCTTCGCTCCGCGCATGGGCAACGGCGCGCCGTCGTCGTCGGCGTCACCGTTCCCGCCTTCTTCGTCGGCGCCGCGAGGCTGATCATGGCGGGAGACACCGATATGACGAAAATGATCGCGCGCAGCCCGGAGCTGGTGCGCGCCGAGCGAGACATCGCGCTGGCGCGAGAGCGCGTGTCGCAGTCGGTGCTGGCGCTGCGCGACGCGGTGGCCAGGCAGACCGACTGGCGCGAGTGGGTCCGCCGCAATCCCGGCCTGTTCATGGCGGGGGCGTTCACGCTAGGCCTGCTCTGGGGGGCTCGATCGGGCCGGCGGTCCGCGCGACGCGGGCAAAACGATCGTCAACCGAGGAGGAATCTAGAATGGAAATGAGTGAACAGTTCGAGAAGACCGCACGCGACATCGAGGAGCGCATCCGGCCGCAGATCGATGAGGCCAAGAAAAAGGTCCTCGACATGAACGACAGCGTCGTCGGCTACATCAAAGAGAACCCGGGCAAGTGCTTGCTCGGTGCGATCGCGGCTGGCTACATCATCGGCCGGATCGCGCGGCGTTGATTGGAGGAGCAGCCATGGCATCCAGCGAAACGGCAGCACCGAACGGCCAGCGCGCCGAGAGCGCGTCGGGGGGCGCGGGCGAGCTCACCGTGGGCCAACGCTTCGACCGCGCCAGCGACAACGCACACGAGGCGTGGTCGCGCACGCGTGACACCGTGAACGACATCAAGGAACGGCTCGACATCGACCGGCGTGTGGCACGCAACCCGTACGGCATGATGGCGGCGGCGCTCGGCGTCGGTTACGTGCTGGGGGGTGGGCTCTTCTCGCCGCTGACAGCGCGATTGGTCGGCTTCGGCATGCGCATGGGTCTGCGGTTGGCGGCGATTCCATTCCTGGAGAACGAGCTGCGCGGGCTGACTGAATCGGTCATCAACGGAGGGGGCGAATCGGACTCGACGGAGGAAGCCGCCGGGGAACGGAAGTCTCATCGTGCGAGAAACAACAAAGGGAGGTAAGCGGCTATGAATCTCAAGGATCTCAAGAACCTGGATAAGGACGAACTACTCGGCATGCTCGGTCTCGAGAGCAAGCCGTCGACGGTGCGATGGCTCAGCGGCGCGCTCGGCACGTTCGGGCTCGGAATGCTCGTGGGCGCGGGCATCGCTCTGATGCTGGCCCCGAAGCCGGGCCGCGAGCTGCGCGGCGATCTCCGAGACCGCCTGCGCCGCGCACCGGACGATGTGCGTGACGCGGTGAACAGCGTGGTGGGGAACGAGTCGCCGGCTCAGAAGTCCTACTAGGGCACTAGGAACGGAAGGGCAAAAAATTGCCCTTCCACTTCTCCACCTCGATACTCCGGGGTGGAGAAGGCATGCGTCGCGAGACCAAGACGTGGGCAGGCCGGCTGCTGGCGGCGTTCCTCGTCGCGGCCATGCTGGGTTACATCCCCTACCACGTCTACGCACGCTCGGGGCTGGCGCGGACGCTCGCGCTGCGGCGCGATCTCGCCGAGCTCCATGCGCGCAATGAAGATCTGCGCGCCGAGAACGAACGGCTGGCCCGCGAGGCCGATGGCTTGCGCTCGGATCTCGGCGCGGTCGAGCGCGTGGCCCGCGCCGAGCTCGGATGGGTGCGTCCCGGCGAGATCGTCGTCGACCTGAGCAACGCGGGGTCGTCACCGTGAGGGCGGTCGCGCGTCTGCAGCGGCGCGTGTCCTTCGAGGTTGGGCGCTTGCTGCGCGCGACGCTGGGCTTCGGCGTGTCGGGCGCTTTCGTGCTCCTGCTGTGGCGGGGCTGGTTCCCCGACCTTCGTCAGCCGGGCGCCGACGCGAGCCGGGTCGCGGCGGCCGCGATCTTGACCGCGATGCTGGCCGGCAAGATCGCGGCGCGGGTGCGCACCGCCGAGCGCCGGCGCAGCCCGCGGCGTGAGGCTCTCTCTGACGCCGAGCTCGGCCTGTTGCTACTGACCGCGGTCTACGTGCTCCTCGCTGTCTCGGGCGGCGCGACGTCGCCGGTCTACCCGCTGGTCTACGCGGTCGTGAGCTTCCTCGTGACCTTTCATCGCCTGGCGGTCGGCATGCCCCTCGCCGCCGCGGCGGTCGGGTTCGAGGCGGTGATCTGCTTCAGCCCGAGCGCCGGCGCCGACCTGGGCGCGACCTTCTTCGGGCACGCGGGCTTCATCGCGATCTTCGCGCTGCTCAACGTCGTCTTCCTGCATGCGGAGGTCGCGCGCCAGCGGCGCGAGCGGCGCCGCCGCCTGGAAGAGGAGATCGTGTCGATGCGCCAGGAGGCGCGCGACTTCCGCCTGATCTCGACGGCGCTGTCCTCGGAGAGCCGCGTGCGCACGCGGGCCGAGGAGGAAGAGAAGATCTCGCAGGGCTCGATCGAGACCATTCACCAGCAGCTCTTCACGTTGCTGGCGCTGCTGAAGAAGTCGCTGCAGCTGCAAACCTGCGCGCTGCTCTGGCTCGACGAGAGCGGCGACAAGCTCAAGGTCAAGGAGCTGTGCACCGAGGCGGCGCACTTCGTCGAGGAGCCGATCCCGGCGCGCACCGGCGTACTGGGCGCGATCTTGAAAGAGGCGCGGCCGTTCGTGCTCGGCGCGCCCAAGCCGTCTCTGCTGCCGTACTACGCGGGGCCCGTCGAGGTCGCGGCGTTCATGGGCGTCCCCGTGCAAGAGGGGCGCACGTTGCGCGGCGTGCTGGTCGCGGATCGGCGCATCGAGACGCCGTTCACCGAGCTGGACGCCGACGTGCTGACCAGCGCCGCCGCGCAGGTGGTCAGCGTCGTGCAGTCGGAGCGCGTGTTCCAGGCTGTCGAGCGCTCCAAGCACGAGCACGAGCGTTTCTACCGCGCATCGGCCGAGCTCAATCGCGCGCTCACGCTGTCCGAGGTCTACGACGCTGCGATCGCGGGCGCGCGCAGCGTCTGCGAGTTCGACTTCGCGGCCATCGCGACCTACGACGCCGCCCGGCAGGCGCACACCATCCGGCGCGTCGTCGGGCCGTGGGCCGAGAACCTCGACGGGACCACCCACCGCGACCCGACGGCGATGGTGTCGATCGTCGTCAAGAACAAGCTGGCGCTGCCGGCGGCCGGCGAGTGGCGCGAGCGAGACGTGCCGCTCTTCTCGCATCCGGTGCGCGTGCGCGATCTCGAGTCGCTGCTGGTGCTGCCGCTGCTGGTGAAGGATCAGGTCGTCGGCACGTTCACCGTCGCGGCCAAGCGCGCGTTCGCGTTCCCGACCGACCGGCGCGAGATGCTGGGCGTGATCGCGAACCAGGTCGCGATCTCGCTGCAGAACGCGCACATGTACCAGGCGCTCGAGGAGCAGGCGACCACCGACGGGCTCACCGGCCTCGTCAACCACCGCACGTTCCAGGAGCGGTTCTCGGCGATGCTGGGGCGCGCTGACCGCCACAAGTTCCCGGTGTCGCTCATCCTGACCGACATCGATCACTTCAAGAAGGTCAACGACACGCACGGCCACCCGATCGGCGACGAGGTCCTGCGCCGCGTGGCCTCCATCCTGGGTGCGAGCGCGCGCAAGATCGACATCGTCGCGCGCTACGGCGGCGAGGAGTTCGCGATCGTGCTCGAAGCGACCGACCGCGCCGGCGCGCGCCAGCTGGCCGAGCGCATCCGCGCCGACGTGTCCAAGCAGCAGTTCCAGTCGGCGAAGGGGACCTTCCAGGTGACGCTGTCGCTGGGTGTCGCCAGCTACCCCGAGGACGCGGCGGCGAAAGATGTCGTCATCGCGCGCGCCGACGAGTCGCTGTACGCCGCCAAGCACGGCGGCCGCAATCAAACCGTGTGCGCCGCGGAGCTCGACAGGAATAAATCGGGGCTGAAACCGGTGCGAAAGTCGGCCTGAGGCTCAGCCCTCTCGCTGTTTGATCTTCACGTCGTTCGACGTCTCGGGGGCGACGCGGCCGTCGTCGGTGGGGCGGAACCGGATCTCGGTCTTGACCTCGATGACCATCTTCGAGAGCGCCTTCAAGACCTCGTTGTTGACGTCCAGGCGCTCGAGCCAGTTGCGCACCTCGGACGCGGCGGCGCGCATGATGTCGTCCTTGGACCGGCTGGCGGCGCCGACGCCGGCCGAGACCGCTCGCCGCACGAAGTCGGTGATGCCCCGATCGCTGCGGTCGGCGTTTCGATCCGAGCGATCCGACGCCGTCGTGTCCTCGTCGCCGACGACGCCGTCTTGCGCGGCCGCCAGATCCGGCACTTTGTCCGCCACCTTGTCGGATTGATCGCCCATGCGGCGAAGGTTAGCGCCCTGGGATATTCTCCGCCAGACCGCTGCCATGTCCCGCCCCTCGCGTTTGCTCACCGCGTACTTCGTGACGGCTCAGGTCACGCTGTCGTACGTGATGCTGGTCCTGTCGCGCCGCTTTCGCGGCGCCGACTCCTATCAACGCGCCACGCGCGCCAAGCATCAGCTGAACGCGCGCCGGATCGAAGCGGCGATCGTCCGCCTGCGCGGCCTGTTCATCAAGGTCGGCCAGCTCATCAG
>CAZNCQ010000051.1:0-31835 GCA_964571275.1 uncultured Myxococcales bacterium | reverse complement strand
CTGACCAGCAGGTTCTTGGTCTGCTGGTAGTGGTCGAGCATCATCGCGTGGTTCTCGCGCCCGATTCCCGACTGCTTGTAACCGCCAAAGGCCGCGTGCGCCGGATAGAGGTGATAGCAGTTGGTCCAGACGCGCCCCGCCTTGATGGCGCGGCCCGCGCGATAGGCCGTGTTCGTATCGCGGGTCCAGACGCCGGCGCCCAGCCCGTAGAGGGTGTCGTTGGCGATCGCCATCGCGTCGTCGAAGTCCTTGAAGCTGGTCACCGAGACGACCGGGCCAAAAATCTCCTCCTGGAATATGCGCATCTTGTTGTGGCCGGTGAAGATCGTGGGCTCGAAGTAATAGCCACCGGCCAGCTCGCCGTCGAGGCTGGATCTCTTGCCGCCGGTCACGAGCTTCGCGCCCTCTTTCTGACCGATGTCGATGTACGAGATGATCTTCTCGAGCTGATCGTTGGAGGCCTGCGCACCGATCATCGTGGCGGGGTTCAACGGGTGTCCCTGCTTGATCTTCCGCGTGCGCGCCACGGCGCGCTCCATGAACTTGTCGTAGATGCTCGCCTGCACCAGGACGCGTGACGGACAGGTACATACCTCGCCCTGGTTCAGGGCGAAGAGGGCAAATCCCTCCAGCACCTTGTCGAAGTACTCGTCGTCCTGGTCCATCACGTCGGCGAAGAACACGTTGGGGCTTTTTCCGCCCAGCTCCAGAGTGACCGGGATCAGGTTCTCGGCCGCGTACTGCATGATCAGCCGGCCGGTGGTCGTCTCGCCCGTGAAGGCAATCTTGGAGATGCGCGGGCTCGAGGCGAGCGGCTTGCCGGCCTCTACGCCAAAGCCATTCACCACGTTGAGCACGCCGGCCGGCAACAGATCCGCGACCATCTCCGCGAACACCAGCATGGTGAGGGGAGTTTGCTCGGCGGGCTTCAGGACCACGGCGTTGCCGGCCGCGATCGCCGGCGCCAGCTTCCAGGCCGCCATCAGCAGCGGGAAGTTCCAGGGAATGATCTGTCCCACGACGCCGAGCGGCTCGTGGAAGTGATAGGCGACGGTGTTTTCGTCGAGCTGCGAGATGCCGCCCTCCTGGGCGCGCAGGACGCTCGCGAAGTAGCGGAAGTGATCGATCGCCAGCGGCACATCGGCGTTCAACGTCTCGCGGATCGGCTTGCCGTTGTCGAGGGTCTCGAGGATCGCGAACTTCTCGAGATTGGCCTCCAGGCGGTCGGCGATCTTGTTCATGATCTTGGCGCGTTCCGCCGCTGCCGTCTTGCCCCAGCCGGGCGCCGCGGCGTGCGCCGCGTCGAGCGCGAGGTTCACATCCTCCGCCGTGGAACGTGCGATGTCGCACAGCGGCTTCCCCGTGGTCGGGCTGGGATTGGAGAAGAAGTTGCCCCGTACGGGCGGCCGGAAGGCTCCGCCAATGAAGTTTCCGTAGCTCTGCTTGACCTCGACACGGATCATCGCTTCTTGGGTCGTCGCTGGGATACTCATTGTGTCCTCCTCGAGTTCGGGGCCGGGATGGGGGGGATCCGGTGTCGCGCACAACCGTGCGAGACGCCGCCAGGAAACCGTGCTGAGACACTGAGTCAGGCGAGCGGGAGCCGCGACGTTTCGAGCGTATCGGCGGCCGTTCGTAGGACCTGCGCTCCAACGGTGGACCCGGTTCTTACTTGAGCGAGCGGCTCGGAGTCCGCGCGCGTCGGCCACGGACGTGCGACGCCAGCCACTCAAGAAGAGGCGCGTTCTCGTTTGTGGTGTCCAGCGAGCGAAAAAGGCGTCGCCGCCGGTCGTGGGCGCGGAAGATCGCCAGCCAGGTGGCGTTACGATGCCTATGATCCCGTTCGGGCACCCCCGTTGGATCGATCACATGTCACAGGAAACGTCTTGAGCCTCACGGTTCTTCAGGCCTAGTATCCCGCCATGTTTACTGGAGGGGGACCGGCGGCGGGCAAGGCATTTCATTCTCTTGGTCGAGCGATCGTGGTTTGCCTCTCCGTCCTGCTGTCAGCTTCGTCGTGCACCGAACCGATGGACAGCAGCGGGAGGCTGAACCGGGACGGGAGCGGGATCGACAGCGGCGACGGCGCGTCGCCGCGCGACCTCGGCGCGTCGGACGGCCGCAGCGACGGCCATGCCGACGGCGACGGGGCCACGGACAGGACCACGCTCGCGCACCTGTTCGTGGACAGCACCTCGCACGACTTCGGTCTCATACCGGTCAACACCGCCAGCGCGGGCGGCACGTTCACCGTCAAGAACGACGGCGGCGGCACAAGTGACCCGCTCAGCGTGGTGCTCGACGGCGCCAGCGTCGGGTTTTCGCTGATCAGCGACGAGTGCAGCGGCAATCCTCTCGCCGCCGGAGCCAGCTGTCGCGTCGTCGTGGTCTTCTCGCCCACCGTCGCCGGCAAGCAGCAGGGCTCGGTCACCTTCCATGCCACCGATTTCGATGCCTCCGCGACGGTGCTGGGCGAGGGGATCACGTCCGGAACGCTGGCCATCGATCCGACCGCGCAGCCCTTCGGATTGGTGGTCATGCCCGCGTCCAGCAGCGACCAGACGTTCACCGTGACCAACACCGGCGAGGGCAGCAGCGGCACGATCGCCACGGCGCTGGTCGGCACCGACGCCGCCAACTTCGCGATCACCGCCGACGGGTGCAAGGGACATATCCTCGCCTACCAGCAGTCCTGTCAGATGACCGCGCGCTTCGTGCCCACGAGCCTTGGCGACAAGTCGGTCTCGCTCCAGGCCTCCGCGGATCCCGGGGGCAGCGCCGTCGCTCAGCTCTCGGGCTCGTCCATCACCCGCAGCGCGGTGGTCCTGTCGCCCAGCTCGTTCGACTTCGGATCGGTACAGCAGGGCCTGCCGGGGATCTCGAAGCAGTTCACGGCGCAGAACGCCGGCCAGGCGACGACCACGACGTTGCTTCCGGCGATGTCGACCTCCGACTTCACCATCACCGGCGACACCTGTTCAGGGCAGGTGCTCGCCGCCAATGCCATCTGCACTCTGACGGTTCAATTCGCGCCCGCGACGCCGGGATCAAAGCTGGCGACGCTCTCGCTGGCCGAGCTGGGAGGGGGGACGGCGACGGCCCAGGTCACCGGGACGTCCCTGGCCAACCCCGCGTTGCGGCTCTCGCCCGCCACGAACAACTTCAACTCGGTGACGGTTGGCTCCAGCGCGACCGTCACCTTCCAGGTTTCGAACGACGGTGACGTCGCCAGCTCGGTGCCCAGCGTGACGATCGGAGGCGTCGACGTCGCGCAGTTCTCGATCCCGACGGGCTCGAACGGCTGCACCGCAGCCATCCCCGCCAAAGGGAGCTGCATGATCGGCGTCCGCTTCGCACCGACGTCGACCGGGGCCAAGGCGGCGTCGCTCACCGTGAGCGCCACGGCAGGCGGCACGACCACCGCGACCCTCGCGGGCACCGGGCTCTCCCCGGGAGTCCTTTCGCTGAACCTGCCGTCGTTCGACTTCCGTGGCGTCGAGCAGGGCACGGTCAGTCCGGTGGCGACCTTCACCGTCACCAACTCCGGGCAGTCGACGACCGGCCTCATCACCGCGAACATCGTCGGCTCGGCGGTGTTCGCGATCGTCACCAACGGCTGCAACATGATGATGCTGGCGCCCGCCACCTCGTGCTCTCTGACCGTGCACTTCGCGCCGACGGCGCCCGGTCCCGTGAGCAGCACGCTGCAGATCGCGGCGGCCGGGGGCAGCACGGCGACGGTGTCGCTGACCGGCACCGGCCTCGCCTCGGCGTCGCTGGTCACCACGCCGACCGCCTTCACTTTCAGCGGCACGCTGGTCGGCGCGACCAGCGCCAACCAGACCTTCACGGTGACCAACACCGGCGGCGTCTCGGCCGGCAGCGGCACCGCGCTGGCCGCGGTCCTGGGCGGCGCCAACGCCAGCGACTTCACAATCGTGACCAGCAACTGCGCGGGCGCGCTGCCGGGCGGCAGCACCTGCATGGTGGTCGTGGCGTTCGCGCCGAAGTCGGCGGGCAACAAGACCGCCAGCCTGAGCGTGAGCGCCACGCCCGGCGGCGCGGCCGTGGCGGCGTTCTCTGGCACCGCCCAGAACAGCGCCCGGCTCGCCGTGACCGTGGCCAGCGGTTCGTCGGCGGCGTTCGGCAACGTGCAGGTCGGTTCGACCTCCGACAAGACCTTCATCGTGAACAACACCGGAGACCAGACCTCGTCGGCGATCGGGCTGACGCTGAGCTCCGCCGCGGGCTCGGGGTTCACGCTGCTCGCCCCCGCCACCGGCGAGTGCATGAGCGGCGTGACCACGCTGGTCGGCGGTGGAAGCTGCAGCGTCCGCGTCCGGTTCGCGCCGACCGTGGCAGGGACGCAGAGCGCGACGCTGGGCGCGAGCGCCACGACCGGCGGAGCCGCCTCGTTGGGCTTGACCGGTGGCGGGCAGCGGATGGCCGCGCTCACGGGAACGAACAGCAACAACTACGGCACGATGGTCATCGGCAACACCTCCGGCACGGCCAACTGGACCATCGTCAACAACGGCGACGTCGCGACTGGCACGCCGACGCTGATCAACAGCAACACCGTCGAGGTCCTGGTCACTTCGAACAACTGCACCGCGCCGCTCGCGGGGGGCGGGACGTGCGTGATTGGCGTGGCGTTCCGACCGTCGGGCAGCGGCTCGCGCACGGGCACGCTCACGCTGTCCGCGACGCCGGGCGGCTCCGTCACGTTCACCGCGACCGCCGACGGACAGGCGGCCGCCGGGCTGGCGCTGGCGCCGGCCACCGGTTCGTCCACGAACTTCGGCAACGTGCTGGTCGGAAGCAACGTGGTCGAGACCTACACGCTCACCAACACCGGCCAGCAACCGACGACGGCGGTGACGCTGGCCCTGACCACCACGACGGGTTCAGGGTTCGCGCTGGTGGCCCCGACCACCGGCGAGTGCGTCTCCGGCACCACGATACTGGCCGGGGGCGCGGCCTGCACGATCCGGGTCAGGTTCACCGCCGCTGCGGCAGGCGCCCAGACCGCCACGCTGGCCGCCACCGCGACCACCGGAGGCACCGCGACGCCGCTGCCGCTGACCGGCAACGGCCAGCGCCCGGCGGCGCTCTCGGGCACGACCACGAACAACTTCGGTACCGTCGTCGTCGCCGCGACCAGCGCCACCTTCACCTGGACGATCAGCAACACCGGCGACGTCGCCACCGGCGTTCCCGCGCTGACCAACAGCAACCAGACCGAGCTGATCGTCGGCACGAACACGTGCACCGTGGCTGTCGCCGGCGGTGGTAAGTGCACGATCGGGGCTTCATTCCGTCCCTCCGCCGCCGGGGCGCGCACCGGGACGCTGACGCTCACCGCTACGCCTGGGGGCACGGTGACCCTGACCGCCAGCGCCACCGGGCAGACGGCGGCGGGGCTCGCGCTCGCGCCCGCGACCGGCTCGTCGGCGAGCTTCGGCAACGTGCTGGTGGGCGCCACCGGCACGCAGACCTTCGTCCTCACCAACACCGGCCAGCAAACCACGACGGCCTTGACGGTGACGTTGACCACCGCCGCCAGCTCCGGCTTCGCGGTGGTCGCGCCGACCACGGGGGATTGCACGACCGGCAGCACGACGCTCGCCGGCGGCGCCACCTGCACGATCCACGTGAAGTTCACCGCACCGGGCGCGGGACTGCAGACCGCGACGCTGGGCGCGAGCGCCACCACCGGCGGCGCCGCCAACACGCTGTCCCTGTCGGGCAACGGCCAGCGCCCGGCGCTGCTCTCGGGCACGACCACGAACAACTTCGGCACGGTCGTGGTCGGCGCGACCAGCGGCGCCTTCACGTGGACGATCAGCAACACCGGCGACGCCGCGACCGGTGTGCCGGCGCTGACCAACGGCACCGCGGCCGAGCTCATCGTCGGAGCCAACAACTGCACCGCGGCGATTCCAGGTGGCGGTCAGTGCACCATCAGCGTCTCCTTCCGTCCGGCGGCGTCGGGGGCGCGCAGCGGGACGTTGTCCCTGGCCGCCTCTCCCGGCGGCACGGTGACCTTGACCGCCAGCGCCACCGGACAGACAGCGGCGGGGCTGGTCCTGGCGGCCGCGAGCGGGTCTTCGACAAGCTTCGGCAACGTGCTGCTCGGGTCGGCGGCGACGCGCGCGTACGTGCTGACAAACGCCGGCCAGCAGGCGACGACGGCCGTGACGGTGTCGCTCACCACAGCCGCGACCTCTGGTTTCGCGCTGGCGCCGGTCGCGGGGGATTGCCCTTCGACGCCAGCGCCGCTCGCCGGCGGCGCGAGCTGCACCATCCACGTGCAGTTCACCGCGCCCGCCCCGGGGCTGCAGACGGCGACGCTGGGCGCGACCGCCAGCGTCGGCGGCACCGCTCCTGGTCTGTCGCTCTCCGGCAATGGCCAGCGCCCGGCGCTGCTGACCGGCACCAGCAGCAACAACTTTGGAACAGTCGTTGTCGGGGCGACCAGCGGAGGTGTCACCTGGACCGTGACCAACGGTGGCGACGTTCCCACCGGCGTGCCGGCGCTGACCAACGGAGATACGGGCGAGGTGCTGGTCAGCGGGAACACCTGCACGGCGGCGCTCGCGGCCGGGGCCAGCTGCACCATTGCGGTCTCGTTCAGCGCGGCGGCAGCGGGCGCGCGCAGCGGGATGCTGACGCTGGCCGCGACGCCGGGCGGATTGGTGACCTTCACCGCAAGTGCGAACGGGCAGACGGCGGCCGGTCTCGCGCTGGCGCCCGCCGCCGGATCCTCGACCAGCTTTGGCAACGTGCTGGTGGGGGCCGCCGTGACGCAATCCTTCGTGCTCACCAACACGGGCCAGCAGGCGACGGGGGCGGTGGCGGTGACGCTGACGACGGCCGCGACATCGGGGTTTGCGCTGGTCCCGCCGGTCACAGGGGATTGCCCCTCGACCGCCGCCCCGCTGGCGGGCGGCGCCAGCTGTACCATCCATGTGAAGTTCACCGCGCCGGGGGCCGGCCTGCAGATGGCGTCTCTGGGCGCGAGCGCCGCGGTTGGCGGCACCGCCGCCTCGCTGTCCCTCTCGGGCACGGGCCAGCGCCCGGCGTCACTGACCGGGATGACGAGCAACAACTTCGGAACCCTGGTCGTCGGCGCGACCAGCGGGAGCGTGACCTGGATCGTGACCAACAGCGGCGACGTTCCCACCGGGACGCCGTCGCTGAACAACGGCGATCCCGGTGAGGTGCTGGTCGCCTCGAACAACTGCACGGTGGCGCTGGCCGGCGGGGCGAGCTGCTCCATCGTCCTGTCGTTCAGCCCGGCACAGCCCGGGGCGCGCAGCGGCACGCTCGCTCTGGCGGCGGCACCGGGAGGAACGCTGACCTTCACCGCGAGCGCGACCGGCCAGACGCAGGCCGCACTGGCGCTGGCGCCCGCGACCGGATTTTCGCCCAGCTTCGGCAACGTGCTGGTGGGGTCGACGGTGACGCAGACGTTCGTCCTCACCAACACGGGCCAGCAGACCGCCACGGCGACGACGGTGTCGCTGTCGGCCGCCGCGGGCTTCGGCTTCGCGCTCGTGCCGCCGGGCGCGGGGGATTGTCCGACCGCCCCGAGCTCGCTCGCGGGCGGCGCGAGCTGCACGATTCAGGTCAGCTTCACCGCGCCGGGCTCGGGGCTGCAGACCACGTCGTTGAGCGCGAGCGCCGCGGTCGGCGGCACGGCGACACCGTTGTCCCTGTCGGGCACCGGCCAGCGCCCCGCGCTGTTGACCGGAATGACCAGCAACGACTTCGGGACGCTGGTCGTCGGCGCGCCCGGCGGGACCGTGACCTGGACCGTCATCAACAGCGGCGACCTGCCAACGGGCGCGCCAGCCCTGTCCAACGGAGATCTGGGGGAGATCCTCGTCGGTCAGAACACCTGCACCACGGCGCTCGCGGGCGGCGCGAGCTGCACGATTCAGGTCTCGTTCACGCCGGCGGCGGCGGGCGCGCGCAGTGGGATGCTGACGCTGGCGGCGACGCCGGGCGGATCGGTGACCTTCACGGCGTCATCGACCGCGCTGACGCCGGCGGCGCTGACGGTGGCGCCGGATATGGGGTTCTCGACCGACTTCGGCATGCTGCCGATCGGGATGACGCTGGAGCAGGCGTTCATCGTGACCAACACGGGCCAGCAAACCAGCACCCCGATCGCGGTGACCCTCGCCGCGCCCGACGCCGACTTCACCATCGTGCCCACTGACGGCGACTGCGTGAGTGGGGTCACCGCGCTGATCCAGGGCCAGACCTGCCTCGTCCACGTTCAGTTCCAGCCCAGCCTGGCGGTCCCGAGCACAGCGTCGCTCGAGGTGAGCGCGACCGCCGGCGGTTTCCCGTCGATCATGCTCACCGGTCAGGGGCAGTAGCGCGCAGGCGGCTGGTCGCTTTAGAAAGTGAGGCGACAGGCGGCGCCCGGCAGGGTCAGGCTGGGCGCGCACGCGAGCGAGCGCTCCTCGCCGGCTCCCGGGGAGTGATCGCGTCCGACGACGAAGAAGATGGTCGAGGCCGCGCCGAGGACCCCCGCCGCGGCGAAGCCGACATAGCCGAGGGTCTTCGCGCTCGCGCCTTCGCTGTTGAGCGAGACGCACCCGTCGCCGCCGTAGTTGAGCAGCGCCTTGTCGCAGTGGCGGCTGTTGAAGCTCCGGAACCGCAGCTCCTTGATCACCCACTCGAAGGTCCCGAAGCCGAGGGCCGCGACCGCCAGGCCACCCGTGACGAATCCCGCGACCTTGACCGAGCGCCGGGACGATGGCGCCGGCTTCGGAGCGGCGGCGGCCAGGTCCGCAGCAGCCCTGGCCGCCGCCAGATCCCGGACCGTAAGCACGGGACGGGGTGGCGGAGGGGCCGGCGCCGGCGGCAGGAGGTTCGCCTCGATCGTCAGCGCGCTGCCGGCGGTGGCGTCGAACCATTTCGTGAACGCCGTGCCGACACCGTCCTTGGCAACCACCAACGAGTGGGTTCCGGCGTTGAGCAGGATCTCTCCGGCCGGCGGTGTGGTACCGCGCGGGCGTCCGTCCAGGGTGATCGTCGCCCCGTGCACATCCGAGTGGACGGTGAGCCGGCAGACCTTGAGCAGCAGGCTCTCCTTGTAAAGGCGCGCCTTGGTGATCGTCTCGGTGCTGGCTTCGCTCGCATCGCCCAGGAACGTCTGGAACGCCTCGAAGGCCTCGGCGTTGCGCTCGAGGCCCATGTACGCGATGCCCAGGTTGTACTGGATCTTGGGGTTGGGGACGAGGTCGTAGGCCGCTTTGAAGCGCGCCAGCGCTGCCTCGTAGTCGCCGCGCTTCACCAACGCGGCCCCCTCGAGCAGCATCTTCTTCGCCGCCGTCTTCGGGTCCGGCGCAGCGTGGCCGACGCCCGACAGGCCGATGACCGCCACGACCAGCAGCGCGAGCACGCCGCGAGGTGCCGGTACGGACGGCCGCGCGAGGCACGGCCGCCGGTCAGATGTCCGTGATGATTCCGACGTCACGGTTTGGATCCGGGCCCCCGTTGGAGCTGCCCTTCGAGCGATCCGGTCGCTGCGGCCGCCTGCGTGAGGTTCCCATGGCGCGATCGTATGCACCTGGCTGCGTTCTCGTCCGGGCGCCGCTGACCACCTCTCGTCCCTTGTCGGACGCCGTCGCTGCACGCACCATCACCACTTCGATCACCCGATCCCGCAGACCGTCGATCTCGAGGACGCGTTCCTCGTATCCGGTGGCGCGCAACAAGAGCGCGTGGCTCCGATCGCCGCGCGGCAGCCGCAGTGGCAGGTCCGTGGCAGGCACGCCGTCGAGGAAGACCTGCGCGCCCGGGGGCAGGCCGCGGACCTCGATGGTGACGTGGTCGGGCGAGGGGAGGGCGCGCGTCGTCCCCGCACCCCGCCGGCCGTCGTCGGCCGCGTTCAGCGATCGGGTCGCGCTCGTATCGTCGGCGACTTCGATGGGACGGGACGCGGCCCGCGACTTGAACACGGCGGCGGCCACGACGGCCGCGAGCATCGCCGCGGCCGCGAGCATCGCGGCGGAGCGAACCCCGCGCGAGGCCAACCTGCGGGGCAGCGCTGCCTCTCCGTTCGCCTCGCGGAAGGTGGTGGGCACGGGGGTGCGAGCGGCGTCCCCGGGCTCCGTATCCCCGGTTTCGTCAGGCGGCAAGAACTGGGTGCCTCTGATCCCCATCCGGGCGCCCCCGAACCCGAATCGGGTGTCCCCCGGGACCGCAGCCTCCGGCCCCTCGTCGGACGCGGGCGGCGACGCGTCCGACGGCGCGGCTGCGAGCGCGGGTGGTGTGGCCGGAGCCGGCGTCATCGACCTGATCCGTTCGTCCTTGTCGGCCGCTGCAGGATGGGCGGACTGCTGAACGATCACGTGCAGGGCGGGCACGATCTCCACCAGCGGCACGTGCGTGCCCATGCCCTTGAGGCACTTGACGATCTCTCCGAGCACCTCCTCCATCGTCTGCGGGCGCGCGCTCGGCTCCTTGGCGATCATTCGCATCACGAGCGTGTTGAGGCGAAGGGGAAGATCCGGCGCCAGCGCCAGCGGCGACTCGGGACGATCCATCACCTGGGCGAGGAGCATTTCCCCGATCCCGTCGCGCAGGAACACGCGGCGCCCGCAGATCGCCTCGTAGAGAATGCATCCCAGCGAGTAGATGTCCGCGCGGGCGTCGATGACCTGGCTGCCCCCGCGACACTGCTCGGGAGACATGTACGCGGGCGTCCCCATGACCGTCCCCGGGCGCGTTTGCGTCGTGTCACCTTGCTGGAGGAGCTTGGCGATGCCGAAGTCGAGCACCTTGACCACCACGCGAGGGCTGGTCGGGCTGACGCACAGGAACACATTGTCGGGCTTGAGATCGCGGTGGACGATGCCGCACGCGTGGGCGGCGGCCAGCGCCTGCGCGATCTGCCCGACCACCGCGAGGGCGAAGGGGAGATCCCGCGCGAGCCCCGAGATGCGCCGGATGTAGCTCGCGAGCGACTCGCCCTCGAGGTACTCCATCACGATGAACGCGTGCTCGTCGACGACGTCGCAGTCGAACACTTCGACGATCCCGGGATGGCGGATCGACGACGTCGCGCGCGCCTCGGTGAAGAAGCGCTCGAGAACAGTCGCCTGCGTCGAGAGCTCCGGGAGCAGCACCTTGATCGCGGCGCGGCGCTCGATGCGGTTGTGCTGGGCGAGATAAACCCGGCCCATACCCCCCCGCCCCAGTTCCCGCAGCACGGCGTATCCCCCGACGCGGCTCCCGACCGTGATCACGACGTTTGACCCTCGGGGGTGTTACCACACTGGCGCCATTTAAGACAGGCCTGGGAGGTCACTTGCACGTCGCTTGATATGCGATGCGGCGTGAAACGCCCCCGCGCAAGGGCCCAACGCGCGGGCGGCGGACGATTCACCGACGGGCGCCGTGCGGGTTCGGTTGAGGTTCCGCCGGCGGGTAGCCGCAGCCGTCGCTGCTGCTGCGCATCGCGATCGGCGGGGCGGTCGGGGCCGAAGCCCGCGCTCGTGAGGCGTTCGGACGGACCACCGCGCGCTTGCCGTGCCCGCGCCCGAGTGATCGGGACCCAGGCGCCGCTCGGCCGTCGGCTTTCTCGAAGGGTCGCGGCGCAACAACCTCATCGTGCCCGCCTCGATCGGCGGCTATACCAATTTCGAGTCGCATCATCGGAGGGGACAGTCGTGGGGGATAGAACTCGAACGCCAGAGACCGCCGACCCGGGACCCGGGACTGTCAGCGCCGTGAGCATGGCCGGCTACTCGCTGGCGATGCGCAAGGTCGCGTTCGCTGTCGCTGGCTTCGCGCTGATTGCCGTCGGCTTCGCGTCAGTCTTGTTGCCGGCGCCGGGCGTCGTGCTGATCGGGCTCGGTCTCGCGATCCTCGCCCGCGAGTTCCTCTGGGCGAAGAGGCTGCTCGCGTGGTCGAGAGATCACGCGCGGCGGTCACGGACGAATGTGAGGGAGCGATCGGCGAGGTTGGCCCGAGCCTTCCGCCATGGTCCTGTCTCCGACCCGCTCAACTGATCCTCTCATTTCGCCGTCCCAATCGTTGCGCAACGGTCGAGACGGCATTGCGCCTCTGCGGTCAATCCCTACGTTCGACCGAAGGTATTGCACATGCGGAGACTGCTCTTGATCACTTCGAGCGTCCTTGGCTGGGCGGCCGCGCAGCCCTTCGGAGTGGCGCAAGCGACCGAAGTGGGTGTCCAGCGCCCCATTGGAGTGGGCCTGGTCGCTGGCTCTTCCCCTGGGTTGACGCTGAAGATCTGGACTCGCCCCACCAATGCAGTCGACCTGGGAGTCGGGTTTGGCTTGGGGGACTTCGCCTGTAGCGATCGGTTCAATCCGTGCGGCGAGCGAAACAGCGTCCACGCGGACTATCTTTGGCAATCGGGCCACGGAGCGCACGACCATTTGAGCCTGCACGCCGGTCTGGGAGCGCGAGTTTGGTTTTGGGACTACGGCACCGACACCAGCGACTTCGAGATCGCGGCGCGTGTGCCGGTGGGATTGGACCTCTACCTCTTCAAGTGGTTCGAAGGCTACGTCGAGATCGCGCCCAGCCTGGCGTTCGATCCGTCGAGGTTCTTCCTGGAGGGTGCGCTGGGGGCGCGCCTCTACCTGTGAGCGAAGAAAGCCGGCCCGATCGACGCGCCACGATGCGCTCTTCGCGCGCGGGCGGCGGCTCAGCGCGGCCGCCGTAAATGACCACCACGTCCGCCTGCGCCGGCGACTCTTCAGCCTGGCCAAAGGCTCATCCGTGTTTATTGTTCTGTTTCTATCTCACGAGACGCGGCGCCCCCTGGCATCGGAGGCGGAGCCGGCCGGAAAAGGAACATCCTCATGCACTTCATTCGCGGAACGAGGAGGAGTTGAGCTCGCTCGTCTGGCTGGCGATCGTCGTCGTCCTTTCGGTCGGCGTGGCCCTCACGGGCCACGGCCCCAAGGGCGCGAAGCCGGTCGCAGCGACGCGGCTGATGAAGTCGGCTCGCTTCGTGCTGATCGGCGCGATCCTCTTATGTGGTGCCCTTGGTCTCGTGGGAGCGCTTCGACACTGAGCCGGAAGCCGTCCGGCTGCCTGTCAGAAGAGGTCGCCGACCATGGCCAACAGTCGCTCCAGGCTGGTCTTCTTCGTCTTGGGCAAACCGCTGGGCGCAAGCGCAGGATCGCACGTCAAGACCGCCACCGGGATATCCGCCAGCGCAGGCATCGCGCTCATCGCCCGATAGAACTCGGTGCCGCTCATGACGGGCATCGCGATGTCGAGCACCACGGCGCAAGGTCTTTCTAGACCGGGCAGCAGATCCAGCGCCTCCTGGCCATTCGCGGCCAAGGTGACCTCATAGCCTTCGTCCCGCAGGACGTCACCCAGCGACTCCCGCAGATCGGTGTCGTCATCCACGACAAGGATAGCGTTCCCGTTCCGTACCCTCTGTCGCGCCCCATCAACCGCCATCTGGCTCACCCACTGACCGTAAGGATCCTGATTGGCCTGTGCATGGATTTTCTTAATGTTTTTTATGATCGGTGCTGATTTTGATGGCTGGCACGGAAAAATAGAAGGTCGTTCCCTGTCCGAGCCCGCTCTGCGCCCAGATCCGGCCCCCGTGAGCCGCCACGATACCGGCCGCAATGGCGAGACCGAGGCCGGTCCCCTTGTACTGCACGTCATCGCCGCGCCAGTAGCGTTCGAAGAGGT
The DNA here is from genome assembly GCA_964571275.1 of uncultured Myxococcales bacterium. Taxonomy (GTDB): domain Bacteria; phylum Myxococcota_A; class Polyangia; order Fen-1088; family Fen-1088; genus DASRQZ01. The sequence goes on along the minus strand of CAZNCQ010000051.1, from coordinate 18,125 downwards.
GCTTCAGGTCACCTTCACCGATGCCCGGACCGTCGTCCGCAACCGAGAACAAGAGCTCGTTCTCGCGTGCCTCGACCCGGAGGGTGATATGCCCGCCCGCGGCGGTGACCTTGACCGCGTTGCCAACCAGGTTGGAAAGGACCTGCAGGACGCGGTCGCGGTCGCAGTCAATCTGCGAAAGATGTGGCTCGACTTCGGCCTTGAGCTCGAGGTGATTCTCCTGCGCGGTGTTTTCGAAGCTGGCGAGCGTTTCGTCGATGATGCCCCCCGGATCGTGCGGCTCGCAGCTGATGGCCAGGCGACCGGTTTCAATGCTGGCGAAGTCGAGGAGATCTTCGATGAGCCGCTGCATGCGGTCGGCGGCCCGCCGGATGCGCCCCAGGGCCGCCGGAAGGCCGCGTCGCCGCTCTTCGGCAACCGGTCGCTTGCCGAGCATGGAGGTGGTGAGCAGGATGGTCCCAAGCGGATTCCGGAGGTCGTGCGAAACGATCGCCAGGATCTGTTCGCGCATCCGCACCGCTTGCTGCTCCTGCCGATACAGGTTCGCGTTGTCGGCGGCAAGCGCCTCGAACTTTTCCAGCAGCCCCTCGGCGGAGGCCCGCTGCCGCTCCGCTTCGGCCTTCATCTCTTCCGCGTAGGTCTGCGCCTGCTCGGCGCGCTCTCGCCGGGCGACGTCGACCTGCCAGGCCCGCTTTCGATCGAGCGCCATCGCCAGCTGGTTAGTGATGGTGTTCACGAACATCAGATCTGTCTCATCGAAGCTACGCGCGCCTTCCAGACCCAGGGCGCCAAAGGTCGGGCCATTGGGCACGACCAACGGGATGACGATGGATCGCCTGTCGAAGCGCGCATCGGTCTCCATCGGGCGCGGAAGCGCGGTCTTGCCGGCCCGCTCACTCAGTTCGAGGGACTCGGTCGATCCGGTCCCGACCAGGTATCGGTAGGCCACCTCTACGTGCGTCTTGACCGCCCGCTGTTCTTCAGCGCTCTGTCCTTCGGAACGCCAGACGACCATCTTGGACTCGCCGCTCTCTGCCTCGATGAGAACCGCGCTGCGTAGGGGAAGCGCCTTGGCAACGATCTCCAGCGCCGGTTCGAACGTCTGGTCGATGGTCTCGAAGCTGGCGAACAGCTTGCTGATTTCGTAAAGGTGCTCGAGCCGCTGCTTCGCGGGCTCCATGACGGCAGCCAGGGCGCCGGTGCCAGCCGCTCCGGGGGGAGCTGTTTGACCGTGCGCCCGCCGCCGGCGTGTCGTCATCTGTCCTCGCGGCGCATCGGACGAGCCGTTTCGACGCGCATGCCCCCTTTGCCAACGGTGACCATGTGGGTCTGTCGATCGTGGTCGCTGCCGCGCGTTTTCACGATCGTGAGCATGGGCGATAATCGCCCGTCTGTCTCTTGATAGCGAAGCATCAGCAAATTATCGGCGATCGGAGACAGGCCGTGCTCGGTCACGCGCTCGGTCGAGAAGAGGAAGGGCGCCTCCAGCGTGAGGACGCTGGTGATGCCGATGGTCTTGAAGCGAACAACCAGCTTGTAGAGCATGTGGCGAAGCTCGTCGATCGCGATGTGCTCCGTCAGCATCTCGGTTGCCGCATCGAGCACGACGCGAGACGCCTGCAGCGCCCTCAGCCGATCCGCCAAGACGGTCAGGAACTGGCCTGCACGAAGGCGCTCCCGTGAGACGTAGAGAATCTGGATCAACCCCGCGTCGACCGCTGCCCGCAACGGCAGCCCCAGCGCATCGGCACCCGAGACGATCTGGTCGGGTCCCTCCTCGAGCGTGACGTAAAGGCCGGGCTGCTTCCGCGCCGCACCCTCCAAGAGGAATTGCAATCCAAACATGCTCTTGCCGACACCCGCGCTGCCGGAGACCAGCGTGACGCTTCGCTTTAAGAATCCGCCCTCCAGCAGCTCGTCGAGCCCAGGAACGCCGGAGCCGAGCCGGGTCGCGATCTCGAGCGCGGGCGGCGGTGCGTCCTGTCGGAAGTCCTCGCCGTAGCGAGGGAAGACCGCGACGCCGCCTTCGCCGATCACCAGGTTGTGGCGCCCCTTGAGGTGAGCGGTGTTGCGCAGCTTGTAGACCTCGATGTAGCGCTCGCGCTCGAATCCTTCCTCGGTGGAGCTGAGGATGATGACGCCGTCGACGACCGTCTCCTCGACGCCGAGGCGACTCACCTGGTGCGACCCATAGGGGATGTCGGTGGTGAAGAAACCGACCGCCAGCGCGTTCTGGACGATACTGCATAGCTGAAAGATCTTTTCGCGGCTGAGCTGTGGATCCTTCACCTTGTGCAGGAATACGGACACCGAATCGATGACCACGCGTTTGGCCTTCATCGCCTCGACGCGTTCCTGGATCATCAAGAGGTGGGCCTCGACCAGGATGTCGGGCTGGGGGATGAAGACGATCTCGATCATGCCGCGATCGATCTCGTGGCCGAGGTCCCAACCAAGTCCCTTCGCTGCGGCCCGCAAGCGTTCGTCGGTCTCTTCGAAGGAGAACAGGATCCCCTTCTCGCCCGCCAGGGCGCCGCGGTAGATGAACTCCAACGACAGGACCGTCTTGCCGGTGCCGGCGACGCCGCCGATGAGCAGGCTCGAGCCCCATGGGATCCCGGGACCGAGAATCTCGTCGAGCTTGATGATATGAGTCTTGCAGCGCGCCTGCAGGCCGCTCGACGACGGCTCACGGCGGATCGCCAGCCGCGGCGCGAAGATCTCGAGGCCGTTGCCGGAGATGAGGAACGGATGCTCCTCGCGGCTATGGTTCGTCCCGCGCATCTTGATGATCTTGAACAGCCGCTGCTGCTCGCCCATCGACTCGCGTTGCGACATGACCAGCAGTCCGTCGACGATCGAGAACAGAGGATTCTTGTCGTAGTCGGTAACGCCGTATTCGCCGAGCAGCAGCGCCGTCGTCTCCCAGGCCATCAGATTGACGGCGATCTCGTAGTCGAACTTGCGCAGCTCTTCCTTCGATCCCGCCAGATCGTCGAAGACCTTGAAGCTGTCGACGACGACGATGGTCGGCTTGATCTTCTTCAGGTGCTGCATGACGAGATCCGTCGCCGCTTCGAGCCCCTTGGTCCTGAGCATGACGCCGAGGTCGACGAACTGGACGCCGGCGTCGAGCTTCTTCGCGTCGAAAAACGAGAATTGCTGCAGGTGCCGTAGCGTCTTGGCTGTCGGCTCCGAGAGCGTGCCGAAGATCAGGACGGGATTGGCGGCCGACGCGTTGTTGAAACAGATCTGCTGGGTCAAGATCGTCTTGCCGGAGCCAGGCGGGCCGCTCACGACTGTCACGGAGCCCTTGGGCAGGCCTCCGTTGAAGATCGCATCGAGGTTGGAGACACCGGTCGTGATGCGCGGAATGTCGACTACTTTCGCCATGATCTCTTCTCTTCGCTCTCGGCGTTCACGGGTTCGTCGGATTGACGGACAGGCCCGTTCCCGACGCGGATCGCGTCGGGAAGCGCGACCCTGGAGATCTCGGCGTGCAACGCTGGGCTGAGAATGTCGGCCGTCAGGTTGCCAAGGACCGTCAGAAGCTCCACGAGCACGAAGCGGATCGCTGCCCGCAGCTCGGAGGGTTCCACGGAGTCGATCCGCCTGCTGAGCTCGCGGCACTGGATTCCGCTCGTCGGTTCGATCTTGAGCGACCCCACGAGCGCGAACCTCTCCGAAGCGTTGTGAAGAACGCGCTCGGCGATCGCCGTGAGCGTCACCTCACCGAGAGTGGTCTTGGTTCGGATCCAAACCGCGTCCAGCGCGGCTTCGAAGAGGCGAAGAAGGGCTTCCTGAGCCAGGCCTGTGGCCGATCGCTCGAGCCACGCATCTACGCAGAGCGCATGTCGGCCATCATCGAGCACGGCGCCGCCAAGGCCGACGTAGAGACCCTATCCGCGGCAAAGAGCGCGCGAGCAAACAACCCGCCATTTTCTCACTCACCGCTTTCTTCCAAACCCAACGCTTCTGAATTGGCCTGTCGGCCATGTCACCAAAAGCCGTGGCGTGGGCGAGTAGCGAACCGAGATCCGGCCAGCTACGCGAGAACATGCACCGCCTGCACTTCCCGGTCAAGCGGTGACTGGCGTCCGTTTTTCCGAACGATGAGGTTGCTTTTCCAGCTCGTCGTGCGGCTCGAGCGCTCCCATAAATGGCACGGAGCTCTTCGATGACTGACGCCGAAGAGGCCGTTCTCGACACCCTGGAACGGGAGACCCTGGCTCTGCTCGAGCGTGCCAGCTTCTCGATACGCGACGATGCGCGGGACGCCGAGAGGAGGCTCAACCTCATCATCGATCCGGTGACCGACGGGAAGCCTTCCGGCGAGGCGGGAATCCCCCGCGACGCCGCGAGACTGTCCCGCGATTGATCGTCGACCGTCGGGGCGCGCCCCACTGGGTCTATTGCGAGGCCGGCGGCTCGGCTTTATCGCTGTCTGTCGTCGTCAGCGTTCGAGAATGAGCTTCGAGCTGGCGGCGCGCGGCGCGGAACCCGTTGCGGATCGCCACGAAGACGTCCTCGTGCGGGCCGTTATTCGGGTGGTCGTAGTCGACGACCACAATGCCGGTCGGCATGGTCAGGTCCATGCGAACACGATAGTGCTGCTCTTTGCGGCCTCGGTCGACCGCCTCGATCAGCACCTGCCCGGCGGTCATGGGCGCTGTCAGTGCTCCCAGCCTCCACAACCAGGCGTGCACCTCGGCGCGGGGCGGCTCGCTCGCGGGCATGCCGCCGAAGACAATCTGACAAGGGCCACGGGGCACGACGCGCGCCACCACAGCGGGAGCGAGAACGGCGACAGGTGTCCTGCTTTCGTTGCCCGGCAACGACGGTTCAAGAGGTGTGGTCAGATTCTGCATGGTCTCTGGTCACGATGAACTGGATCCTCGCAGGAGTCCCGACCGAAGTTTGACCTGGCATTGTCGAAAAAACCGACGTGCGGTCGAACATCGCCAAGGTGGACGCACCGGCGCTATCACCTAAGAATCCATCAAGTCTGCGCACTTGACCCGGGAAACTCGGCGCGACCCGCCTTTCTCAGCGAGAGGTCCTATTTTCTCCCCGAAACGAGGGGAAGGAACAGCACGCGATGCGCGCCGACGATTTGGGCCACGAAGAGTTGCTGGAGCTCGACGCCGAAGGCGGCGCGATCCGCTTCGCGGGACAGCGGGCGCTGCTGCTGGATGCTGTCGCCATGGGACTTCTACGGAAGTACCTCGTCGAGAACTTTGGCCTCACGGCCGCCCGAGCGGTGCTGACCCAGTTTGGCTTCGCCCACGGATGGCGCATGGCAGGGGCGATGCAAGCCGAGTTCAAGTGGGACAGCGACGACGACTGGCGCCGTGCGGGCACGCGCATTCACGCCCTGGAGGGGCTCTTTCGGGTCGAGCCGGGAAGCACGGAACCCCTCTCCAAGGAGGGCGTCATGCTGAGCGCCTCCTATGAGGCCGAGCAACACCTCTTGCACTTCGGTCGTTCCGATGAGCCCATGTGTTGGACCATCTGCGGCCTCACGAGCGGGTACATCAGCCGGACCGCGGGCAAGGAGATCTACGTCCTCGAGGACGGATGCATGGGAAAGGGCGACGCGGGCTGCCATCTCCTCGGTCGCACGCGCGAAGGATGGGGCGACGAGCGCGCGCAGGAGCTGCGCTTTTTCGAGCCCGGCCGTCTCAAGGAGTGCCTCGACGTCTCGCTCCAGCGCGTCACCGAAACCCTCAAGATGGCGGAGCGGAAGCTGCGTGAGCGTCGGCGGGCCCTGGTGCGAGTGGCCGCGGAAGTCGAGGAGCCGCTGGGGATCGTTGCCAAGAGCCCGGCGATGGAACACCTCGTGGACCTGGCCCGGCGAGTCGCCAAGTTCGACGCCACGGTTCTCATCACGGGCGAAAGCGGAGCGGGCAAGGAGCGCATCGCGCGCCTGGTCCACGAAGAATCGACTCGTTCGACCGGGCCGTTCATTGCGGTGAACTGCGGCGCCATCACGGAGACCCTCCTCGAGAGCGAGCTCTTCGGCCACGCGCGCGGCGCCTTCACGGGCGCGAACCAGGATCGGCCCGGATTGTTCGAGGCCGCCAACAACGGAACGCTGCTGCTCGACGAGGTCGGAGAGATCTCGAAGGGCATGCAGGTGAAGCTGCTGCGTGCGCTGCAGGAGAGGGAGATCCGCCGCGTCGGCGAAAACAAGACCCGCCGGATCGATCTGCGCGTCTTGGCCGCGACCAACCGAGATCTCGCCCTCGCCGTCGCCGACGGCAGTTTCAGGCAGGACCTCTACTACCGGTTGAAGGTCGTCGAGCTGAACGTTCCGCCGCTCCGCGAGCGCAGAGACGACATCCTGCCGCTCGGGCGGATCCTGCTCGGCGACGCGGCATTGCGCATGAAACGAAAGATCACGGGCCTCGCTCCGGCAGCGGCCGATCAGCTCCTGCGCTACGGCTGGCCCGGCAACGTGCGTGAGCTCGAGAACGCCATGGAGCGCGCGGTCGCGCTCGCCCGCGGAAATCGCGTGGAGCTGGCGGATCTTCCCGAGGAGGTTCGCCAGGCGTTTCTGACACCGGTGGCCACGAAGGGCGCCTTGCGTTCGCTCGAGGAGATCGAAAGGGACTACATCATCGCGGCGTTGAAGTTGAACGGCGGAAACCAGACGCACACCGCCGAACAACTCAAGATCGGTTCGGCGACTCTGTACCGCAAGCTCAAACGCTACGGGATGATCGCGGGCAAGGATCCCTTGGGCAAGGGCACGCGGCCCGACTCCGGGCCATCTCCCTCGTAGCGCCTTCTGCCGGCGCGGAGCGAAGCACCTGTTTCGTGGAATGCCGAGTCACGCGCGGTAAACCCCTACAAACGACGCGGGTTTCCCCGAGTAGGGCGGCTTTGATCGCGTGACTACCTTAGGGCGGCAATCTCAAACGTCAGAAGGTGAAAAAATGTCCGTCAATCTTAGAAACCGGCTCGACATGCGTGGAAGTGCCCCCATAGATGCCACCGAGGAGCATCGGTGCGCAAGCGAGTATGTCAAGGGGCGCAACCCGCTTTTTGCCGCGCGACTGGTCACTGCCAACCTGCGGCTGGTCGTCAAGATAGCGAGAGGTCATTGCAACGCCCAATCTGATATCCGGGATCTGATCCAGGAGGGAAACCTTGGGCTGGTTCACGCTGTCGAACGATTTGACCCGAGCCGCGGCGTCAAGCTCAGCTCGTACGCGGCGTGGTGGATCCGAGCGTTCATTTTCAAGTATACGATTGAGAACTGGCGCCTGGTCAAAACCGGGACGACCCAGGCGCAGCGCCGGCTGTTCTTTGGCCTGCAGAAAGAGCGGAAGAAGTTCGAGGCCCGGGGCGTTCCGGTCGATGCCAAGCAGATCGCGAAGAATCTCGACGTCAAAGAGAAGGAGGTCATCGCGATGCTGGACCGGTTCGCCGCCGGAGAGACGTCATTGGATACCCCTCTCAGGTCCCGGCAAGACGATCAGAGGACGCTGGGGGATTCGCTGAGCGATTCACCGACCTCGCAGCCGGATGTGCAGGTCGAGCGTGCCGAGCTTGCCGAGCGCGTGCGAACGAATCTGAAAACCTTCGGAGAGCTCCTCCACGGGAGGGACCGCGAAATTTTTCAACGGCGCCTGATGAAAGAGGATCCGGTCACTCTGCAAACTCTGGCCATTCGCTTCGGAGTGACCCGCGAGCGCACGCGCCAGCTGGAGTCTCGCCTCAAGAACCGGATCCGCGTTCACCTCGAGCAAGAGCTCGGTGATGCGGTGGGTCCGATGCGAATCGCCGCCTGACGCGTCAGCGCGAGCAATCGTGTTCACGGACGCGAATGGACCAGCGCGCGACACTGAAAGGCGCATAGTTCCCACATGAGTGACCTGGCGGTGTCTGGCTGGTCGGAGGCGCAGGCGGACTGCCGGCGGGTGTTCGAGGAGAACGCCCAGCCGATGTGGATCTTCGGCGTCGAAGGATTCGTGGAGGTCAACCGCGCGGCTGAGCTCCACTACGGCTACTCGCGAACAGAGTTCCTGGCGATGAGAGTCCGGGATCTCGAGGCGAGCGCGGGCTCGTCGGAGATCCCGTCCGTCGTGCAGTACCCGGCGGCGAACTTGCAGAACGACACTTCCTTCAAGGAGCATCAAAAGAAGGACGGAACGGTGATCGACGTCGAGATCGCCTCGTTCGCCATTCGGTTCGCCGGACAACCCGCGCTTCTCTCTTCCGTCAGCGACGTCACTTACCGTCGGAGAACGGAGGCCCAGACGCGCTATCTGGACTTGCTGCTCGCGACCGTCACCGACGCGGTGGTCGCCAGCGACGACAAGTTCATTCTCACCGGCTGGAACGCGGCCGCCGAGTCGACCTACGGCCGGCGAGCGGAGGAGGTTATCGGTCAGCCGGACGCTCTCGTGTTCCGCACCGACTTTGTCGGCGTCGAGCGCGCCGAAGCGATCCAGCGGCTGGTCGAGACGGGACGCTTTCACGGCGAGCTGACGCACCGGAGGGGAGACGGAAAGCGGATCCATATCGAGTCCCGTGCGGCGGCATTCTTCGACAGCACAGGCAAGCGGCTCGGCTACGTCAGCGTCAACCGCGACATCACCGAGCGACGCTACGCCGAAGAGACCATCCGCGCCCTTCTCAACGATGTGATCACCGCACAGGAAGAAGAGCGCCGGCGAATCGCCCGCGAGCTGCATGACGAGACCGCGCAGACGCTGACCTCCCTGTTGGTGGGGCTCAAGGGGGTCGAGGAGTCGCAGAGCCTCGGTCAAGCCCACGGTGCGGCGGGAACCCTGCGCGCGCTGGTGGTCGATGCTCTCGAGGGTGTGCAGCGCATGGCGCGGGGACTCCGGCCCAGTGTCCTCGACGATCTGGGGCTCGAGGAGGCGCTCGAGCGCCTGAGCGGTGAGGTCGCGCGCGTCAACGCGTTCGGGGTCGAAATCCACGTGACCGGCCCGCGCGTGCCCCGACTTTCCGGGGCCCTCGAGATCGCGCTCTACCGGGTCGCGCAGGAGGCGCTGATGAACGTCGCCAAGCACGCCTCACCCAAGAACGTCAGCGTTCTTCTTCATAGAACGCCCCGGATCGTCCGCCTGGTCGTCGAGGATGACGGCAAGGGCTTCGATACCGCGGCGCCGCACTCCGACCGCCAGCTGGGGCTGCTGGGCATGCGCGAACGGGCGCACCTGATCGGCGGCGCCATGACCGTCGAATCGTCCCGGGGCCGCGGCACGACAGTTTGTGTGAGCGTCCCTCTGTCGGGGCCGCCGCTGCCGGTGAAGTCATGAGCATCCGCGTCTTCATTGCCGACGATCACGGGATCTTGCGCGGCGGGCTGCGGGCCCTCATCAGCGCCCAGGCCGACATGGAAGTGGTGGGCGAGGCGGCCAACGGCGTGGACGCGGAGATCGGAATCGTCGCCACCGAGCCAGACGTCGTGTTGATGGACATCAGCATGCCCAACGGCGGCGGCCTGGCCGCGATTGCCGCCGTGAAACGGGTGCGCCCCAAGTCGCGGCTCCTGGTCCTGACGGTGCACGATGAGCTTGGCTACATCCGCGCGGCGGTGGAGGCCGGCGCCGTCGGATACGTGGTGAAGAATGCCGTCGACACCGAGCTCTTGGCGGCAATTCGCGCCGTCGCGCAGGGACGAACCTTCATGGACACATCGATCGACCTGCGGCTGTCGCAACGCCCTTCGGAGCCGAAGCTCAGTGACAGGCCTCTCGGCCGAGGCGTGGCCCAACTCAGCGCGCGGGAGCGTGAGGTCATGGCGCGCGTCGCCGAGGGTTACACCAACTCGCAGATTGCCGGAGAGTTGGGGCTGAGCGTCAAGTCGATCGAGACCTATCGCTCGCGGGTGATGGAGAAGCTCGGTCTCACCACCCGTGCCGCGCTGGTGAGGTTCGCGCTCGAGTGCGGAGTCCTGGCGGCCGGCAATCCCGGGCCCTGACCGATCGCTCGAATCATCCCCCTTCGAATTGACGAGGCGGGCGCATCACTTTGATTGAAGCGCCAGGCCCCGGCCACGCGGCTGACGCGTAAGCCGTTGAAGTTGATTGGATCTCATTTGCGGCACGGAACGTGCCTTGGAGCCCGTACACCGTGAGCTTTCGCTCGAAAATTGGCGCTCCATGCCTTCGAAGGAGATTTCGTGAAAAATGTCATCGCCGCTGCGTTGGTGCTCGCTCTCTTTTGCGTCCCATCACTCACCCGAGCCGAAGTGAGCGGCATGCCACCGGCAGCCTTGAGCGGTTCATCCGGTGGACGGCCGATCGCACCTCGCGCAGTCACCTTCCTCCCGGACGAAGCGCGTGACTATGCCGCGCGTGAGGCGGCCAGCCCGGCGCTGGGCGCGTTCGAAGGCGGCGGCGCGGGGATCTACATCGGCGGCGGCACGCTCGTCGTGGTGCTGGTCGTACTGCTCATTGTGATCATCCTCTGATGTCTTGTGCGCGGCGTCGGACCTCGTGGCCGAGATGGAACCAACGTTCTGGAAGAAACGAAATGAACCGATCATTGAACAATAGCTTCAAGACCTTTGCACTGTCGCTCGCGCTGGTCGTCATGCCGGCGTGTGGAGCGAGCTCAGGCAAAGTCGCCGATTCGGGCGCGGACGCGCGAGGCCCCGAAGCGGGTGCCGCCGACACGGGCGCCGGGGATACGGGACACGCCGATACGACAGGAGCCGACGTGGGCTCCGTGGACACCGGCAAGGCCGACACCGGTGGGCACGATGCCGTCGCATTGGACGCGGCAGCACCCGACGTCGTTGCACACGATGCCGCCGGGGGCCTCGATACCCGGACCGACGTGAACGCCGCGTGCGCGCAAGCTGCGGTGGCGCTGGGTGGAGCGGGGACCTTCGCCGTGCTGGCAGGGTCCACCGTCACCAACACCGGGCTCACGGTGGTGACCGGCGATCTCGGTGTGAGTCCGGGAACAGCGGTGGCCGGATTCGGGCCTGGAACGGTCGTCGGGACCCAGCACGCGGGTGACCCGGCAGCAGCGCAGGCCGAAGCCGATCTCACGACGGCGTACAACGACGCCGCCGGCCGGACGCTCTGTCCGGTCAGCATCTCCGGCAACCTCGGCGGGCAAACACTCACGCCGGGTCTCTACAAATCGACGTCGTCACTGGAGATCTCGTCGGGCGACCTCACTCTCGACGCTCAGGGCAACGCGAACGCGGTCTTCATCTTTCAGATGGCGTCCACGCTGGCGACCAGCCCGGGGCGCCAGGTCATTCTCAGCGGCGGCGCCAGGTCGACCAACGTTTTTTGGCAAGTCGGCACGTCGGCGACGCTGGGCTCGACCTCGTCCTTCCAGGGCACGGTGATGGCCAATGAGGCCATCGCGCTCACCACCGGCGCAACTCTCAACGGAAGAGCATTGGCGCGAATTGCCGCGGTGACACTGGATACCAACGCCGTCGTCAGACCGACGCCTTGATCGACTCGCTCGCGCTTTCTCGATGACCCACCCCTCGCAAAGGACTTTCCCATGATGACCAAAGTAATGACGTTGCTCGCGGTTCTCGGACTCGCAGGCTGCGCATCGGCGCCGCTTCCGCCCTACCAGATCGATCAGGCGCAGGCCAGCATTCGGGGGGCCGAGGAGGTCGGCGCCGCGGCCGTACCGGCCGCCGCCCTGCACCTGCAGCTGGCCAAGGACGAGACGCTCGAGGCCCAGAAGATGGCGACCGCCGGCGATCAACGGGCCGTGCTGGTGATGGCGCGTGCCCAATCGGATGCCGAGCTGGCTCTCGGCCTCGCGCGCGAGTTCAAGGTGCACGGCGACGCGCTCAAGGCGGGCGAAGATCTCAAGGCCGTTCGCGCGCGCGGCAATCCCTGACTCCACCCCCCACAACAAGCTTCTGACAAGGACGATTCAAAATGAAAACACGAGACATGAATCTGACCGTGGCCCTGGTGCTCGCGGGAATGATGAGCGCCTGCGCCACCGTCGCCCCACAGCAGTTGGTCGACGTGCGCGAGGAGTATGCGACGTCGAGCAGAGGACAGGCGTCGCAGTTGACGCCAACCGATCTCTATGACGCGAAGAAGGCGCTGGACAAGGCCAACACCGAGTTCAGCGAGCATGGCGATACCCTCGAGTGCCGCGACTACGCCTATATCGCCCATCGGAAGATCGAATTGACCGAGGTCAAGGCGCGGACCGAAGCGGATCGGCAGAAGATCGCCGAAGCCGTGAAGTCCGGGGTGGTGGTTCGTGACAGTCAGGCCAAGGCGACCCAGGCCGCGCTGACCTCGACCCGCGATCAAATGAAGGAAGAGCGCCGAAACAACGCGGCGGCGACCAATGATCTGCGTGCCATCAATGCCGCGCAGAACAAGGACCTGCAGGCGACCGTCGGTCAGTTGGAGGTCGAGAAGCAGGCGCGGCTCGCGGCCGAGACCAAGCTCGCCGGGGCGATGAACGACCTCAAGGCGATCGCCGCCGTCAAGGAGGAGACCCGTGGCGTCGTCATCACCCTGTCGGGCAGCGTGCTGTTTGCCTCGGGGAAGTACGAGCTCTTGAACACCGCGACGACCAAGCTGGACCAGGTCGCCGAGGCGCTCAAGGCTCAAGACGACGACAAACGGATGGTCGTCGAGGGCCACACCGACAACCGAGGATCGGACCAGATCAACCAGCCGCTCTCGCTGAACCGCGCCACCGCTGTCCGCGACTATCTCGTCTCGCGCGGCGTCGAATCCGCAAAGATCAGCGCCGTCGGGATGAGCTCGAGCCGGCCGATCACCGACAACAAGACGGCTGAGGATCGCGCGAACAACCGGCGGGTGGAGATCGTCATCGGTTCACCGGGACTCAGCGCGCGTTGACGTCGCCTCCGCCCGAGGCGCTGGCCGTGAGCGACGAGTCGGTGTTTTCGGCGCCCGTTCGTACACCGCGTCGCGCGCGGCCTGCCTTCTACTGGCTGGCGACGGTCGTGTTGATCGTCGTCGTTCTCGCGCGCGCCGAGGCGATCTTGGTCCCGCTGGCGCTGGCGGTCGTGCTGGCCTTCGCTCTCAGCCCCATGGTGACACGCCTTGAACGCGTGCTGCGGCGGGGCGGAGCGGTGGCGGTCGTGGTCGTCGCGTCGCTGGGCGTTGCCACCGGCGTCGGTTATCTGCTCCAGCGCCAGCTGGTCGACCTCTCGTCGCAGATGCTCAAGTACTCCGATTCGATCCAGCGGAAGCTGCTCACCGTGCAAGGGAGCGCAGGCACCGGTCTGACCGCCTTCTCGAAGAGCATCGACAGAATCGTTCACAACCTGGATCAGCGGGTGGCGGCGGACGAAGCCGCTCGCCCCGTGCGATTGGTTCCCGCCGAAACCCCGGTTCTGGAACGGATCGAGACCGCCGTCGTCCCGGTGGTGGCGCCCCTGGCACGATCACTCGTGGTCCTGGTGCTGGTGGTCTTCTTCCTCGTCAAGCGCGAGGACCTGAGGGATCGCGTCATTCGCCTCATGGGGAGGGGGAACGTGACGCTGACGACGCGCGCGCTGGACGAAGCCGGCGACCGCATCAGTCGATTCCTGATCCATCAATTCGCAATCAACGCCGGCGTCGGGATTGTGGTCGGCGCCGGTCTGTTCTGGATCGGCATCCCCTACGCGCCGCTGTGGGGATTCGTCGCGGCGGTGCTTCGATTCGTCCCCGTCGTCGGCATCCTGATGGCCATGTTGGTTCCTTGCGCGCTCGCCTTCGCGCAGTTCCCCGGGTGGTGGCCGCTGGTGTCGACGCTGGGACTGTTCCTGGGCCTGGACGCGCTGGCCGCCTACGTGGTGGAGCCCGTGGTCATCGGAGCCAAGACCGGCGTGTCGTCGATGGCAATGCTGGTGTCCGCGATCTTCTGGTCGTGGTTGTGGGGTCCCGTCGGCCTGGTCCTGTCGACTCCTCTCACGGTCTGCCTGGCGGTCCTGGGAAAGCATGTGTCACGCCTGTCGTACCTGTCCGTCTTGTTGGGCGACGAGCCGGCGCTGGAAGACGACTTGATGCTGTATCAACGCCTGCTCTCGGGGGACGAGGACGAGGCCCACGAGATCCTCGACAAGCGCTTCCGGGCGATGTCGCGCGGAAGAGTCTTCGACGAAGTGGTCGTTCCCGCCCTCTTGTTGGCCGAGAGTGCGCGCGCCCGCAACGAGATCAGCGAGGGCGACCATCAGCACGTCTTGAGATCCATTCAATCCTTGGTGGAGGTGGTTCCGGGCTCTGGCCGTGAGGACCCGCCCTCCGCCCTGGACGAGGTCCGGCCCGCGATCTCACGGCGGATCGTCGGCGTGTCGGCCCGCTCGATGACCGACGAAACCATCTGGGAGATGTGGGGGCAGCTCTTCGAGTCGGAAAAGATGGTGGTGGAATCGGTCGGCTCGGCGTACCTCTCGTCGGAGGTGACCACGCACGATGGTGCGGCGGTACCCGATCTCATTTGCGTGAACTCGATCCCCCCAGGCGGCCTCGCCCAGGCTCGCTACATCTGCCGCCGGTTGCGCGCGAAGCTGCCGCGGACGACGATCTTGGTCATTCGGCCCGGCGTGCAGGCCAACGAGAAGGAGAGCGCCCAAAGGCTGCTCGAAGATGGCGCCAACATGGTTTGCGCAACGCTGGAAGAAGCCCGCACCGCCGCCGCTCACTTGTTGGTGAGGAGTCGCAATCAGACCGCCGAGGCCATTGCGGCGCAGTAGAACCGCGGGGGTTCAATGCCCTCGAAGTGAATGAAGGGATCCGTCAGTTTGATTGAAATACTCGGCGCCGCCGGCGATGCCCCGAGAAAGAACGGGCCCTTCGGCGCCGGCACGGCGATTGCTCGCTGGGTGGTATCCCGGCCGCTCGCGAAAGCCGGCAAAGGAGCTCATCATAATGTTCACTGCGATCAGTTTGAAAATACGACCAGCGTTTCTGCTGGTGCTCTCGTTGGCCGCCGCATGCGGCAGCTCGAATGCCGGGAGCCCGACCGACGGCGCAACGATCACCGGCGACACGAGGGCGCCGGCGCTTGCGCTCAACCTGGGTACGGCTGGCGGATACGTGATCCTCGCGAAGAGCGGGATCTCCACGGTGCCCACCTCGGCGGTGACGGGGAACGTCGGCGTCAGCCCATCTGCCGCCGCTTTCTTGACCGGGTTCTCGTTGACGGCTGACGCCACGGGCGTCTTCGCCACGTCGCCTCAGATCACGGGGAAGGCGTACGCCGCCGACTACACGCCTCCGACGCCTTCCAATCTGACCACGGCCGTCGGCGACATGCAGCTGGCCTTCACGGACGCGGCGGGACGCGCGCCCAGCGTGACCGAGCTCGGCGCCGGGAGCATCGGCGGAATGACCATCGGGCCCGGGGTCTACAAGTGGGGCACAGGGGTCCTGATCGCAAGCGACGTCACCCTCAGCGGCAGTGCGACGGACGTGTGGATCTTTCAGGTCGACCAGGATCTCACCATGAGCAGCGCCGCGAAGGTCATCCTTGCAGGCGGCGCACAGCCGAAGAACATCTTCTGGCAAGTCGCCGGTCTCGTCGATCTCGGGACGACGGCCCACTGCGAGGGCGTGATTCTGAGTCAAACGGCGATCATGTTGCGAACCGGTGCGTCGATCAATGGCCGACTGCTTGCGCAGACCGCGGTCACGATCGACGGAAGCACCGTCACCGAATCCCGCTAGTCACTTCCCGTCCGAGATCGGCGAGGTAGCCAGATGATTACACTCCGCCGGGCCGACGAGCGCCGTCACAGTCGACGTCGACGACAGGAAGGGTGGCTCACCTTCTCTTCGAGCGACCGCGATGATCCACTGGCCGACGGATTCGGAGCCTTGCGGATGCTCAACGAGGATTGCCTTCCCCCAGGGGCGGGCCTTGGCCATCCCCATCACGATGCCGAGCTCGTCACCTACGTACGCGAGGGCGCGCTCGCGTACGATGACTCGATGGGCCGCTCGGGCATCATCCAGGCGGGCGAGTTCAGGTACGTGAGCTCGAGGCAGCGGGGACGCCACAGCGAGACCAACCTTTCGCGGACCGCCTGGGCCCACGTGTTTCAGATCTGGGTGCGTCCGTCGGAGTTGGGGTTCGAGCCCAGCGATGAGCAGAAACGCTTCAGCTCCGCCGACCGGCGGGGCCTCCTGTGCGTCGTCGCCTCGCCCGACGCCCGGCGCGGATCGCTGCGCATCCACCAGGACGCGCTGCTGTACTCGGCCATGCTCGATCCCGGCCAGCACGTGATCCACGAGCTGGTGCAGGGACGCAGCGCGTGGCTCCACGTCGTGCGCGGCGATGCCACGCTCGGAGACATCGTCCTGTCGACCGGCGATGGTGTCGGAATCAGCGCCGAACGTGCCGTCTCGCTCACGGCGCGGGCAGGAACGGAGCTCCTGCTTCTCGATATCCGCGATCCGCAGCCGAGGTCTTCCCAGAACGGACAAGAGAAGGGCGAGCAGACGCCATTCGTCGGCGTCCCCCCTCAGCGAACCGTGCCGCGCGCGGCGGCTGGCTTTTCCAGGGGGACTCTGTAAAAGAAGGCAATGACGATCGGCGGCTACGACTCTGGTCCCGAGGAGTTCTTGCGCGTGACGCGTCGTTTGGTCGCGAGCCTGCGGAGCTCGCGGCGGCTCTTGCTGTGGATCGGCGGTGTGGTCTTCGCCCTGGTGTTGATCGCTGGCTCGTACTACCAGGTCGAGCCCGACGAGGTCGGCCTGGTGACCCGGTTTGGGCGCTACGTGCGCACCACGGGTCCCGGCCCGCACAGCAAGATCCCTTTCGGCGTCGAGCAAGTGATGAAGGTCCCCGTCCAGCGCCAGCTGAAGCAGGAGTTCGGCTTCCGCACCGAGCGCGCCGACATCCAGAGCACGTTCCACAAGGACGAGAAGACCATCGCCGAATCGCTGATGCTGACCGGTGATCTCAACGTGGCGACGGTCGAGTGGATCGTGCAGTACAAGATCGCCGACCCGTACAAGTATCTGTTCAAGCTGCGCGACGTCGAACCGACGTTCCGCCTGATGGCCGAGGCGTCGATGCGCACGGTCGTGGGCGATCACAGCGTGACCGAGTTGCTGACGGTGGGACGCGAGTCGATCGCGCTCAAGGCCAAGGAGCTGCTGTCGAACCTGTGCAAGCTCTACGACAACGGCATCGCCGTTCAGCAACTGGTGTTGCAAGACGTGGATCCGCCCGAGCCGGTCAAGCCGTCGTTCAACGCGGTCAACCAGGCGATCCAGGAGCGCGAGCGCGCGATCAACGAAGCGTGGGCCGAATACAACCAGGAGATCCCGCGCGCGCGTGGTCTGGCCGAGCAGAAGATCCAGGGCGCGGAGGGCTACGCCGTCGACCGCGTCAACCGCGCCAAGGGCGACGCGCAGCGCTTCATCGCGCTCGAGCAGGAGTACCGCAAGGCGCCCGAGGTGACCCGGACCCGGATCTACCTCGAGACGCTGACGGCGGTGCTGCCCGCCGCCGGCAAGAAGCTGATCTTCGACGAGAAGGCCAAAGGAATCCTGCCCCTGTTCCCCCTCGGCGGCGGCAGCAGCGCAGACGTCAAGCCGGAGCTCAAGCCATGACGCGGTCGCGGTGGATCGGCGCGGGCGTGCTGGTGCTGGGGCTGATCACGCTCTGGTCGGCGTTTTACACGGTGTCGGAGACCGAGCAGGTGGTGATCACCCAGTTCGGCCAGCCGATTGGACGCTCGGTGACCCAGCCGGGGCTGCACATGAAGATCCCGTTCGCCCAGGAGGTGAACGTCTTCGACAAGCGCTGGCTCGAGTGGGACGGCAACGCCAACCAGGTTCCGACACGAGACAAGAAGTACATCTGGGTCGACACCTACGCGCGCTGGCGCATCGCCGATCCGTTGCTGTTCTTCCAGCGTTTGCGTGACGAGCGCGGCGCGCAGTCGCGTCTCGACGACATCATCGACGGCGAGACCCGCAACGTCATCGCCAGCCACAACTTGATCGAGGTGGTTCGCAGCAGCAACCGTTCCTTCGAGCGGGCCGAAGAGGTCGAGGACGTCATGGAGACAGAGGCCATGCGCGCGGTCGAGTTCGGGCGCGACAAGATCACGCGTCTCATCCTCGAGCGCGCGTCGCTGGTCATGCCCGACTACGGGATCGAGCTGGTCGACT
>CAZNCQ010000050.1:9125-31859 GCA_964571275.1 uncultured Myxococcales bacterium | reverse complement strand
ACCCCGCAGCGGCAGGACCCGCACAGCTTCCGTAGCGCCGCCTCGCTTTGATCCCCGCTCTCCCCTCGACGCCGAAATGTGACGAATCGTGAGAGGCGAGCGCCAGGCGAGCGCTCAGGCGTGCGCTAGGCGAACGACGCGGGAGATTCCTACGGACCGAAGATCGTGCTGCGGATCTCGGCCACGATCTGCGGGTGGTCGTCCGCGACGGTCAGGAACCGGCAGGCGACGTCGGTGTGGCGTTCGTCGCCGCCGCAGCAGCGCACCAGCGCGACCAGCAGAGTGCGCGGGCCGGCTTTGGTCCGCAGGTGCAGACGCATGTCACCGAACTGCGCGATGTCCAGCGGCACGCTGGTCGACACCAGGAAGCGCGCCCCCGTCGCCGAGATGTCGGTCAGGAGCACCGGCTCGGCGTAGCTCGCGCTCTCGAGGCGGCACATCACGCGCACGTAGCGGCGCGGCGCGCGCAGGTGCAGCTGCGGCGCCACCAACGTGATCAACTCGCGCCGCAGCTCTGCGCCGAGCGCGCTGGAAAGCGCGGCCGCCAGCACCGGGTAGCGCGTGTGGTCGCTCGCAGACGCGAGAACGCCTTCGACATCCTCGTGGAAGATCGGGGCGCCGTCACTGGAGCTCGTCATCGCCCCGTCATCGGCCGGTGGGCGGCGGACCTTGAGACGAGGTAGGAATGGGCCATGGATTTCCGTTCCGACAACGTCAGCGGCGTACATCCCGTCATCCTCGAGGCCATCATCGAGGCGAATCACGGAGCGGCGGCGGCGTACGGCGACGACGAGTGGACGCGGAGGCTCACGCGGCGCTTCGCCGAGCTGTTCGAGCGCCCCGTCACAGTGCTGCCGGTCGCGACCGGCACCGCCGCCAACGCGCTGGCGCTGGCGGCGTTCACGCCGCCGTGGGGCGCGGTCTACTGCCACGCCGGCGCGCACATCAACGTCGCCGAGTGCGGTGCGGCCGACTTCTACAGCGGCGGCGCGCGCCTCGTGCCGATCGACGGCGCGCACGGCAAGCTCGCGCCGGCGGCGGTCGAGGGCGCGATCCAGCGCGAGGGCGACGTGCACGCCAACCAGCCGGCGGCGATCTCGATCAGCCAGGCGACCGAGATCGGCACGGTCTATCGCATCGACGAGGTGGGGGCGCTCGCCGAGGCGGCGCACCGGCACCGGATGGTGCTGCACGTCGACGGCGCGCGCTTCGCTAACGCGCTGGTCGCGGCCGGGAAGAGCGCGGCCGAGCTGACCTGGAAGGCCGGCGTCGACCTGCTGTCGTTCGGAGCCACCAAGAACGGCTGCATGGCCGCCGAGGCGATCGTGCTGTTTCATCCCGAGCGCGCGAGCGAGCTCGCGTACCGGCGCAAGCGGGGCGGGCACCTGGTTTCGAAGTCGCGCTTCCTCGCCGCGCAGCTCGACGCCTATCTCACCGACGATCTCTGGCTGCGCAACGCGCGCCACGCCAACGCCGCAGCCCGACGCCTGGCCGCCGGGCTCGAACACGCGCTGGGCGTCGCCCCCGCCGAGCCCGTCGAGGTCAACGAGATCTTCATCGCGCTCGGCACGCCGGTCGCCTCGGCGCTGCGCGCCGCGGGCTTTCTCTTCCACGACTGGCCCGGTATCGGCGACGGCGGCGCGCGCCTGGTGACCAGCTTCGAGACCAGCGACGAGTCCGTCGACGCGTTCGTGGCGGCGGCAGCGCGCGAACGCCGCTGAGCTACGCCGCCGTCGTTGCGCGCGCGCCTCGGATGCCCAGCAGCGGCGCCAGGAACTTGCCGGTGTACGACGCCGGCACGCGCGCCACCTCTTCCGGCGTTCCCGCCGCGATCACCTGACCGCCCCCCGAGCCGCCCTCAGGACCGAGATCGATCACGTAGTCGGCGGTCTTGATCACGTCGAGGTTGTGCTCGATCACCAGCACCGTGTTGCCCGCCTCGCTCAACCGCCGCAGCACCGCCAGCAGCTTGCGCACGTCCTCGAAGTGCAGCCCGGTCGTCGGCTCGTCGAGCAGGTACAGCGTCTTGCCGGTGTCGCGCTTCGCCAGCTCGCGCGACAGCTTGATCCGCTGCGCCTCGCCGCCCGACAGCGTGGTCGCCGACTGCCCGAGCGCGATGTAGCCGAGCCCGACGTCCTCCAGCGTCTTGAGCACGCTCGTCAGCGTCCGGTGATGCTCGAACAGCGCGAACGCATCCGACACCGACGTGTCCAGCACCTCGGCGATCGTGCGGTCTTTCCACTTCACGCGCAGCGTCGCTTCGTTGTAGCGCTTGCCCCGGCAAACCTCGCAGGTGACGTAAACGTCGGGCAAGAAGTGCATCTCGACCCGCCGCACGCCGTCGCCCTCGCACGCCTCGCAACGCCCGCCCGCCACGTTGAACGAGAACCGCCCCGGCAGATAGCCGTAGGCACGCGCCTCTTGCGTGCCGGCAAAGATCTCGCGGATGGCGTCGAACGCCTTGGTGTACGTCGCCGGATTCGATCTCGGCGTGCGGCCGATCGGCTTCTGATCGATGTCGATCACCTTGTCGATCGCCTCGATGCCGGTCAGCGCGCGGTGCAGCCCGACGCGCTCGTGGCTGCCGAGCAACGCGCGCTTGAGCGCCGGGTGCAAGATGCCGTTGATCAGCGACGATTTGCCGGCGCCCGATACGCCGGTCACCGCGACGATCACGCCGAGCGGGAACTGCACGTCGATGTTCTTCAGATTGTGCTCGCGAGCACCCTTGACCGTGATGAAGCCGGTCGGCTTGCGCCGCACGCTCGGGATCTCGATGCGCTCCACGCCCGACAGAAAGCGCCCCGTCGGCGACGCCGGGTTGGCCTTGAGCGCCGCCGGTGTCCCCTGAGCCGACACGCGCCCGCCGTTTCGCCCGGCGCCCGGACCGAAGTCGACCACGTAGTCGGCCGCTTCGATCGTCTCGGCGTCGTGCTCGACGACGATCACGCTGTTGCCGAGATCGCGTAGCCGCCGCAGCGTCGCGATCAGCCGCAAATTGTCGCGCTGGTGCAGACCGATCGACGGCTCGTCGAGCACGTACATCACGCCCGACAGCTCCGACCCCAGCTGCGACGCCAGCCGGATGCGCTGCGCCTCTCCGCCCGACAGCGACGCCGCCGCGCGATCGAGCGTCAGGTACTCGAGCCCGACGTCGAGCAGGAAGCCGAGCCGCGCGTTCACCTCCTTCAGGATCTCGCCGGCGATCTGCGCGCGCGCGCCGCGCAGCCCCAGGTTCGAGAAGTAGCGGCTCGCCTCTCCGACGGTCATCGCGCTCACGTCGACGATGCTCTTGCCGGCGAGCACGACCGCGCGCGACTCCGGCCGCAGGCGGCGCCCCTCACACGCGCGGCACAGCGACTCGCGGAAGTAGCGGCCGTACCACTGGCGCGTGACCTCGGAGCTGGTCTCTTGCATGCGCTTCTTGATGGTGTTGACCACGCCCGCGAACTTCATCGCCCACGACCCGCTGCCGTGCTTGCCGTTCCAGGTCACCTCCATGCGCCGCTCGCCCGTGCCGTACAGCAGCACCTCGCGCTGGCGCGGCGTCAGGTTCTTCCACGGCTTGTCGAGCGGGATGCCGAACTCGCGCGACACCGCGGCGGCGACGTTCGCGGTCCAGCCGTGGTCGCGCCCGGTGCGGTCGCCCCACGGCTCGATCGCGCCGCCCCGGATCGTGAGATCCGCATTGGGGACGATCAGATCCGGATCGACCTCCAGGCTCGAGCCCAGCCCGTTGCAGTCGACGCACATGCCGAGCGGGCTGTTGAACGAGAACGACTGCGGCGACAGCTCGGGCAAGCCGACGCCGCAGCTGGGACAGGCGCGCGCCTCGCTGTAGGCGCGCTCGCGCGGCTCACCGTCGACGGACACCAGGATGGAGCCGCCGCCCACCTTCACCGCCGCCTCGACCGAATCGGTCAAGCGGGCGCGATCCGACGGATCGATGGTCACGCGATCGATCACGATCTCGATGGTGTGCTTCTTTTTCTTGTCGAGCGCGGTGACCTCTTCCAGCCGCTGGATCAGGCCGTTGATGCGCACGCGCACGAAGCCGGCTTTGCGCGCCTCCTCGAACACCTCGCGGAACTCGCCCTTGCGGTTCTCGGCCTTGCGCGCCATCAGCACCGCCTTGGTGCGCGGCGGCAGCGTCAGCAGCTCCTCGACGATCTCCGCCGCCGAGCGCGCGGTCACCTCGCCGCCACACAGGTGGCAGCGCTGCTCGCCCGCGCGCGCGTAGAGCACGCGCAGGTAGTCGTAGATCTCGGTGACCGTGCCGACCGTCGAGCGCGGATTCGACGACGCCGACTTCTGCTCGATGGCGATCGTCGGCGACAGCCCGCGCAGCTGCTCGTACTTGGGCTTCTCCATCTGGCCCAGGAACTGGCGCGCGTACGACGACAGCGACTCGACGTAGCGGCGCTGCCCCTCGGCGTACAGCGTGTCGAACGCGAGCGATGACTTGCCCGAACCCGACACGCCCGTGAACACCACCAGCTGCCGTTTGGGCAGCCGCAGCTCGTCGATGTTCAGGTTGTGCTCGCGCGCGCCGCGCACGATGATGAACTCCGGCTCCTCCGCTCCCCGGCGCAGTTGTTCGTTCGAATTCGACGCGGGCGGGGTGTTTCTCACGGGGCGCAGAGTCTAGCGGACGCGCCGGCCCGGGGCACGGCGAAACGGCTGAGGCGCGGCCACCGACGAGCTTCGCGGCTGAGCGCTTTACGTCCAAACCCGGGCGACCTCCGTACCTGCCCTACGGAGGTATGGATGAGAACCGTTCTGACGCGCGCAGGAGTAGGAATCGTGTGCATTCTGATCGCTGGGTGCGATAGCGGAGGTGCGGGAGGGGAAACCGGGACGGGCGGCGAAATCGGAGACGGTGTGGGTGGAACCGTGGGCAACGGGAACCCGAACGGCAGCGCAGGCAACGGGAACCCGGACGGCAGCGTGGGCGGAACCGTCGGCGGGGTCGGCGGCACCTCAGCCGGTGCGGGCGGCGCCACGAGCGTCGCGACCGGCGGGAGCGGCGCAGGAGGAAGCGCGGGCGCCGGCACCGGCGGCACGACCACCGTCAACGGCAGCGGCGGGACGACCAACGGCAGCGGCGGGACGACCAAAGGCAGCGGCGGGACGACCAACGGCAGCGGCGGGACGACGACGGTGACTGGTGTGGGCGGCGCTCCGGCGATACCCTCGACCGCGGCGCTGGTTCCGCTCTACACCGACCCGAGCGACCCATCGTGGGCGGCGCTCGCCGCCGCGAAGACCGCGCACCTGAAGGTTCCGGTCTACGCTGTGATCAATCCCAACAATGGCCCGGGCGCGGCGGCCGACACGGGATACACCGCAGGCATCGGCAAGCTCCAGCTGGCCGGGGTCACCGTCGTTGGCTACGTGGCGACCGGCTACGGGGCGCGCAGCGTCGCCGTGATCGAGGCCGATATTGATCGCTGGAAATCGTTCTACCCCGGCATGCAGGGGATCTTCTTCGACGAGATGTCGGTCAGCCTGGGCGACGAGATGCTGTACAAGACCATCTCGCAGTACGCGAAATCGAAGGGGATGACGTTCACCGTCGGCAACCCTGGCATCGACACCACGCCGACCTTCGTGGGCACCACCGACGTCATCATGATCTACGAAGGTGCGGGCTTCCCCGCGACCAACACACTCTCGGGTTGGCACACCAGCTATCCGAAGACCAGCTTCGGCGTGTTCGCGTACGGCGTCCCGGCGCTGGACCACGCGCTGATCAAAGAGGCGCGCAACGACGTCGGGTACATCTACGTGAACACCGACGTGCTGCCCAATCCGTGGGACAGCGTCCCTTCATACTTGAGCGCTCTGTTCGCCGATCTCGAGTAGCGAACCGCGGGCGCGTCGGCGATCGCCGCTCACGCGCCCGCGACCACGATCGCGATCTTCCCGATCGTGCGCTCGGTGTCTATCAAGCGATGCCCCTCGGCGACCTCGGCGAGCGGCAGGCGATTGCCGACGTGCACGCGCAGCAGCCCGCGATCGACGAGCCGCGCGATCGCGGTCAGGATCGCGCCCTGGCGCGCCGGCTCGACGTCGTAGGCGACGCGCGTGCCCATGAATTCGTAGTGCACCGTGATGCTGCGATAGAGCAGCTCCCCCGCGAGCTCACCTGGATTCGAGGGCAGGATCGTCACCAGCTGGCCGCCCGGCGCCACGGACTTGATGCTGCGCTGGAAGGTCTCGCCCCCGACGGTGTCGAAGACCACGTCCGCGCCACGGCCACCGGTCAGCTCGCGCACGCGCGCGTCGAATTCGACCCGTCTGTAGTCGATCACCTCGTCGGCACGCACGACGTCGCGGCAGAACGCGATCGACTCCGGCCGCCCCGCCGTGGTGAGCACGCGGCAGCCGTGCAGGTGGGCGAGCTGGATCGCGATATGGCCGACACCACCGGCGCCGGCGTGAATCAGCACCGTCTGACCCGGTTGAATGCGCGCGCGTTCGTGAAGGGCCTCCCAGGCGGTCAGCGCCACCAGCGGCAGCGCCGCGGCGGTCGCGTGATCGACCGACGCCGGCTTGCGCGCCGACGCACGCGCGTCGAGGAGCACGTACTCGGCGTTGGCGCCCGGGCCGAACAGATTCGGGCAACCGAACACGTCGTCGCCCACGTTCCATCCGGTCACGTCGGGACCGCACGCCGTGACCACACCGCTCGTGTCGTAACCGAGCACCACCGGAAGCGTCCGAGCCCCGATGCGCCCGCGTATCTTGCTATCGACCGGGTTCACCGACGTCGCATGAACGGCGACCAGCAGCTGGTGCTTTCCAGGCACCGGAACCGGCAGCTCCTCGAGCTTGAGAACCTCGGGTCCCCCGATCTCACGGATTGTCACCGCTCGCATGCGCGAGATTCTGGTCCGTCCGCCCGCATATGCAACGCGACGCGATCGCGACATCCGGATCCGGCGCGGCGGACGTGTGCACGTGATGAGGCCGGAAGGCCGGGAGCAGCTGCCTGGCACCGCTGTTGCTGCGCTGATGCCGATGACGACAAGACGGCGCACGGTGGCATGGTGTCTCGTGCTTGGGTTTTCGGTGGTCCTGGGCTGCCGCAACCAGGCGACGGGCGCTCGGTTCGCCTGCGGCGATGCCAGCTGCTCGGTCGACCTGGAGTTCTGCTTCGATCAGACCAACCCCCACGGCGGGGCCTCCGGCGCCAACGACGCTGGCGACCCGGTACAGATTCGTTCGTGCAAATCCTTCGGCGCTTGTAGCGCGCACGACTGTTCCTGCATTACCGCCTGCGGCTTTTGCATCAACGAGATGGATGGCGGCACGCTCGCCCTGTGCGGGCCGATTTGAGGCGGTCGCCGCGATCGCCTCAGCGCGTCGGGCCCATCATCGGCTCGGCGCCGGGCGCGCAGGTGGCGGTGACGCAAGTCAGCTGGTTCTGCAGGAACGACACACGGCGCGGGAGATCGACGATCGTGACCCAGCCCGAGGTGCTGGGCGCGGTCGGGCCGTTGTAGGGGATCACGTGGAAGATCGTGAAGCCCGCGCCCGCGGGCACCTCGGACGAGTGACAGCCAGCGCAGGTCTGGCCGGCGAACGCGTGGCGCAGCGGCTCGCTGGTCACGCTGGGGAATGCCCACGGAATCGGCGGATTCGCGGCCGAGGATTGCATGCCGAGCAACGTCGCCGGCAAGAACGCGAAGCCGGCCTGAACCAGCGCCGCGCTGCCGTTCAGGAAATCGGGCAGCGCGCCGTTCGTCATGTCGAGCGAGGCGTCGGGCGACTGGTCGACGGCGCTGACCACCAGCTCGCGCTGTCCGTGCACCGCATCCGGCAACGGCCGCAGCTGGCGCAGCTGGTAGGGCGCCGGGTTGCCGAACGCCTCGTTGATGCTGAGCGCGACCAGCGTGCTGCCGCGCGGGTTCTCGGCGGTGTCGGGCACCGTCGCCGTGCGCACCACCGCGTCGGTGATCGCCTGCAGCGCGGTGTTGTAGTCGGCGCCGAACGGGATTGCGCCCAGCGCATGGAACCGCGCGGCCCACGCCTGCCGGTTGGGCAATGCTCCGGTCGCCGGCAACGCATACGTCAGCATCAACGTGAATGATCGCCCTTGCGGGTTGAACTCTGGCGCGCCCGGAACGTCGTAGATGCCGTAGACGAAGCGCAGCTCGCCCTGCCCCGCCGCGTGCGCGTCGATGCCGTTGACGATCGCCAGCAACTGGAACGGCGCGCGCGTGATGTCGGGCAGCACCACGCCGTTCTCGATCACGGTTGGCCACTGCGATCGCAAGCGCGTCATGTCGCGCCCGGAGGCGACGATGTTATTGATGAAGTCGTTGACGTAGTTGTTGGGCGACGTGGTCGCCATCTGCTCGATGAGATAGCGAAAGCTCCAGGCGCCGTCGTTGGCGTTGCCCGCGCGCGCGTCGGCGAGCACCGTCGGATCCTGGATGAAGAGCTCGCGCGCCGGATCGATCGTGGGACCGGTTCCGCACGGAGGCGCGCAGTCGAAGCTCACCGCGGTGCCGGCGCTGCCGGCGGCGACGGCGACGCCGCTGGCGCCAGGTGGCGAGAAGGTCGCGCCCGCCTTGCTCAGCGCCACCGCGTAGGTTCCCGGCGCGACGCTCGGGAACTGGAACGCGCCGTTGGCGTCGCTGATCGCGGTGCGCTGCGAGGGCCCGGTCAGCGTCACCAGCACGCCGGCCACGCCCGAGCCGCGCACGGTGAACGTCGTGGTGTCGGACATGGTTATGCGGCCGGCCATCACGCCGATCCCGGATTGGACGCCATCGCCGCCCGCTTCGCTCGCCCCGCTGTCGCCGGGTGATGGAACGTCGGCGGATGCGGCGTCGGGGGATGCCGCGTCGGCGTCGGGCGCGCGGTCGTCACCGGCATCGCGCGCGTCAATGGGGGCGGCGACATCGCCGCCGATGCCGTCGGCGCGATCCCCGGGCGCATCCGCGGGGCCGTCGCCTCCATCGCCGGCGCGTACGTCCGAAGATCCGATCGCGTCGCGCCCGTCCGGCGAGGCGTCAGCGGAAGACGAATCGCTCGAACCCGTATCGGCGCGCGTATCCGACGCGGCATCGACCTCTGCCGGCAGGCGGCCGATGATCATGCGCCGGCAGCCGCCGGCGACGCCGGCGAGCACCAACAGCGCGAGCAGCGGCGCGACGCACGTCGCTTCCGCGCGCGCGCGGCGTACGGTCACGGTGCCAGCTCCCGCCGCATGCGCGTCGCCTCGGCGTGGCGCTTCCCGTCGGGGCGCGCGAGATATTCATCGAATGCGCGCGCAGCCTCGGGAGTGCGCCCGAGCTTCGCGAGGCAGACCGCGCGCCAGAAGATCGCTTCGCCCCCGACGAGGTGCGCCGACTCCGCCAGCGCGTCGGCCGGCCGCGACAGGCGCACCAGCAATTCGACACGCGCGCCGGACGCCTCGAGGGCGAGCGCGCCACGAGGGAAGCGGCGCCGGTGTTCGGCCAGGGCGCGCTCCGCGCCGGCGAGATCACCTTTGACGTCGCGGCGGATGCGCGCGACCTCCATCAGCGCGAGCTCGCCGACCAACCCGGATCGTTCCGAGGCGTGCGTGAAACAGGCGAGCGCTCCGTCGGTGTCGCCGTCGCGGGTCAGCCGCGCGCAATCGGGATCGTCGGCGCCGGTCGCCGGTCGATTCTCGCCCGGAGGTTCCAGCACCGGCGCGTCGCTGGTCGCCGGCGCGGCGGCCGCCGCCACGCCCGTCGCCTCGTCGCGAGCGACGCCGTCGCCGCGCGGCGGCGCCGCTCGCGCACCCGACGACGACAGGTTGGTCCAGCGCTGCCCCGCGACCACCGTCGCCAGGAGCCGCCGCGACGACCACACCGCGAGCTTGCCGCTGTGCACGACCACCTCGACGGTCTCGCCGCGCGCGCGCACGCTGAATCGCCCCGGATCGGCCTGCAGCCGATACGACGCAACCTGCACCTCGACGCGCGACGGAGACGCCGACGCATCCATGAGCGCGGGCGCTGGACCGGCGCCGCCGCCGAACGAGCCGACGCCCGCGGCGGTCGCGCCCGCGGCGATGTCCAGATCGAGCCGGCCACGCAGCAGCGACACCACGCGGAAGGCCGGTGCCGACCCCGACTGCACCATCGCGGCGCCGCGCGGCGCGAGACGCGCGCGCACCCCCGCGGCCAGCCACGATCTCCCCGGCGCCAGCGCGACCGGAGGCCTGGCCCGTGCGGGCGCAGGCGCGGGATCGATGGAAGGCGCAGGCGCGACATCGACGGCGCGCGCGGACCTGCCGGCGACGGCGGGCGCGCGAGCGGCAAGCGGCGAAACGTCGTACGCGAGCGGCGCGAGCGGCCGCGGGCGCACGATCAGCCAGAGCGCGAGCGCCGCCGTCGCGACCGCGCCGGCGCCCACCAGCCAGCGCCACCGAGCTCGGCGCGCGCGTCGACGCTCGAACCGCGCGCGTTCGGCGCCGCGGCCGTGCTGCATCGCGCGCTGCAATCGCGCCCAGGCCTCCGCTTGCTCGCCGGGCGCGGGTTCGAAGGCGCGATTGGCGTCGGCGATGCGCTGGTGCGCCTGCTCGCTCTCGTCGTGCAGCGGCCTCATGTCGACTCCTCGTCGGGCGCGCGATCGCCCGCCAGGCCCAGCATCTCGCGGCAGCGCCGGCGCACCTCGCCGACGCGGCGCCACACCGTCGCCTCCGAGCAGCGCGCAAGCTCCGCGACCTGATTCGCCGGCAAACCTTCCATCTCGAGCAGCACGAAGACCAGGCGGTGGCCTTCCGACAGACGATCGAGGCCGGTCTCGACCTGGCGCCGCAACGTCGCCTCGCTCGCGGTCGCGGGCGGGACAGCCGCGTCTTGTGATATCTCGCGCCCCAGCAGCGTCGCGAGCGTCGCGCGCACGCGACGCCGCCGTCGCGAGCGCCGCGCCTCGCTGATGCACAGGCGGAAGAGCCAGGTCTTGATCTGCGCCTCGCCACGAAACGACGGCAGATAGCGAAAGAACTGCAGAAAGACCTCCTGGCAGGCGTCCTCCATCTCGTCGGGCCGCGCGCCCAGCTTGCGCAGGAAAGCCGACGCCGCCGGGTAGTACTTCTCGTGGAGCGCGTGAGCCGCCGCGCCGTCGCCGGCCACGCACCGGGCCACGAGATCGGAACCCTCGAAGGGTTCGGGACCTCTGGCGACGGGCTCCGGCGGCAACGCCGCGTGCGCGCGCACGGCGGGCGGCCGTGCTTCCTGCGATCGCGCCCCCGACGTCGTCATCAGAAGATCGCCCAGCTAAGCCCCGCCCCCACCATCACGCGCAAGCGCGACGGTGGAAAGACCTCGATCTCCTGCGACGACGCGTCCTTGATCAGGAGCGTCCCGCCCCAGCCGGCAGGCGAGTAGTCGAGCGCGAAGACCACCGACAGCCAGAGCGGCCGCGCCAGCTGGAGCCGAAACTGCCCACGCAAGCCGGCGCCGAACGAGGGGCGCGTCTGCCCAGCGCGGTCGAGCAACATCGCTCCATCGGCGTGATCGAGGCCGACCAGCACCTCGGGCCCCACCAGCAACCCGACGCCCGCACGGCGCAAGAGCTCGCGTGCGACGAAACCGCGCAGGCCGTAGCTGCGCGCGCTCGCCGTCGCGGCGCCGAAGGTCTGGCTCTGCGACGACGTGAGCCAGCTGCCCTCGACGCCGGCCCACCACAGCGGCGACAGCGCCGCGCGGATTCCGAGCGCGAGCACCGGGCTCATGTGGTCGGCGCCGCGCCACGCGCCTGACCACCCCGCCGACAGATCCGCGACCAGCCGATCGGACGGCGGCGGCGCCGGCGTGACCGCCGATGCCCGCGCCGCGGGTTCGGGCGACGCCGCAGCCACGGCCAGCTCGTCGGTATCGGTCGGATGGCGAAAATAGGCGTCGAGGATCACCACCAGCGCTTGCGCCAGCGACGCGCACGATTCGCCGGCGCGCGGCAGCTCGCGCTGCAGGCGCAGCCGGCCGCTCGGGTCGCGCAGATCCAGGCGCACGACGTCGCCCGCCTCGGCCCCGTCGGGGCGGTGAATCAGGGCATACGAAGCGCGCCAATCGCCCTCGGCCTCGATGTCGCCCAGGCGCGCGCTCGCCGCCGCCCGCACCTGACCCAGATCCGGGCACAGCGCATCGGGCGTGCTGGTCTCGACCCGCAGGCCGCTGCTCGCCACCAGCGCCCACACCAGCAGCGGGCCGGTGGTCATGCGCCGGCACTTCCGTCGAGGGCGCGAGCCGGGTCGCTGCGTCTGGCCATGGCGCCGCTAGCCTAACGGATGCACCGGCGCACGGGTAGGCGACACCGCGCGCGGCGCCGCTCAGCACGACGCCGCGCGCACGAATTCGCCCCCCTGGATTTCGAACGACGACGTGCAGCGGGATCAACGGAAACTTCGACCGAGATTTCAAGACGTCCGGCTTTCGTGCTCCCCGGGCCGCGACCCGAAAATTGGCCCGTTCGCTGACTTAGAGTCGCTGGCCCGGCGTTTCTCTCGTCAGCGGGTGGCTTTTTTCTGGATGTGCTTGGATTCCAGACGAATCCGGCGTCTCGGGATTGGCGCCAAGCTGTGACGCAGCAAAGAGAGGCCCCGGTATATCGTCCGGTGTCGGGATGGTATCGTCGTCTTCCAACGCCACCGACGATCGGCGCCTGGCGCTGGTGCAGGAAAACCTGCGCCTGGTCGCGCTGATCGGCCGGCAATTCGCCAATCGCGGCGTGGAGACGACTGACCTCCTTCAGGAAGGGAGCATCGGCCTCATCAAGGCGTCGCGCCGCTACGATGAGACGCGTGGTGTGCGCTTCACGACGTACGCCGCGTGGTGGATTCGCCAGGGGATGGGCCGCGCCGTCGCCGAGCAGGGCCGTACGATCCGGCTGCCCAGCCATGTGCGCGGGGCCTTGCGCGAGGTCGCGCAGACCACCCACGATCTGATACAGCGCCTCGGGCGCGCGCCCGCGCCGGCGGAGATCGCGGCGCGCCTGGAGTCGACACCAGCACGTATCGAACGGCTGCTCGACCTGCGCGGCCTGCCGGTATCGCTGGACACACCGGCCGCGCGCCAGAGCGATGAGGTGCCGCTCATCGATCGCCTCTCCGACGAGGAGGCGGGACGGTCACCCGAGGATCTCCTCCAGGCGCGCCTCCTGGTCGGGGCCATCCGCGGCGCGCTCGCCAAGCTGAGAGCGCGAGAGCGCGAGGTGCTGTCGCTGCGCTTCGGGATCGACGGCGAGCCCTGCAACCTGCAGGAGGTGGCCGCGCGCCTGGATCTGCACGTTCATCGGGTGCGCCAGATCGAACAACGAGCGCTCAAGCGCCTGAAGCACGACCCGATCCTGGCGGGGCTGATTCAAACTTGATTTGCGGTCCGTTAGCGGAGGCTTTGCGCTTCCGTCACAGCCGGACGAGCCTGCGTGAGGTAGAGGTGGGCGGCGCCCGGTAATGAAGAGCGTCGTCGTCTTGGGAGGGATTGGTTTGCTCGCCGCCGCGGTGTTCGCGTGGCCGGCGCGCGCCGTGGCCTATCCGCAATGGCAGCTCAGCAGTGGCGCCGTTCGGTGCAACCAGTGCCATTTCGCGCCGGCGGGCGGTGGATTGCCCAATGGTTATGGCCGCATGGAGAACGGCGACGAGCTGTCGACGTTCGAAGGCGACGGCATGTTGTTGCACGGCAAGGCGCAATTGCCCAGCTGGCTGGCGCTGGGCGCCGATCTGCGCGGCGCGCTCGTGTCCCAGGACGTGCAGGACCCGAACGGTCCGACGCTGGCCGCGTTTCCCATGCAGGCCGACGCCGAGGCCCGTGTCGCCTTCCATGCGTTTTCATTGTATGTGACCGCGGGCTTACGCGGTCAGGTGCGCTCCGACAGCGACACGATGGTGCCGTCGCAGAGCTTTCAACCGGTCTCGACGTCGGAGTTCATCTCACGCGAGCACTGGCTGATGTGGCAGCCGGACCCCGTCGGCTTCTACGCGCGCGTGGGGCGCTTCTTCGCGCCGTTCGGGCTGCGGCTCGCCGAGCACATCACCTATATACGCCGCGACCTGGGCTTCAATCAGCTCGAAGAGTCGTACAACGCTTCGGGCGGCTATATCAGCGATCAGTGGGAAGCGCACGTCACGGCGTTCGCGCCCGACTTTGTCCGCCACATCGGCAGCGACGAGAGTGGAGTGGCCGGCTACTACGAGCGCCGATTCCTCAATCAAACCGGCGCATGGGGCGCGCAATTGAAAATCGCGACCGGTCCCGGCATGACCCGCTACATCACCGGCGGCGTCGGCAAGTACTACCTCGGTCTGTTGCGCACGCTGTTCCTGGCCGAGGCGGATCTGGTGCACCTGTCGTTCGACGGCGCCAGCCGCGATCAGCTGATCGGGCTCGCGGGGCTGTCGACGTTTCCCATCAAGGGTGTGATGGTCACCCTGCTCGAGGAGCTGAACCAGGAGGACCTGGCGGTTCGCGGCGCGGGGCGCACGGCGAGCACTGCGCTCCTGGGCTGGTTCCCCTACCCGCACTGCGAGCTGCAGGTGATGGGGCGCCTCGATTTTCCGATGGGCCAGCCGGCGACGAAGACCCTCTTCACCCAAGCCCACTATTTCTTCTGATGCGCGACTGGCGATTGATGATGGGCGTTCTGGCCGGAACCGCGCTGGCGAGCAGCTGCGGAACGACCGACGATCGGCCGGCCACCTGGAACTACCTGTCGCCGGCGATCTTTCAGCAGAGCTGCGCCACCGTGAGCTGCCACAGCCGCGCCACCGCGGTCGCCGGGCTCGACTTCTCCACGCCCGATCACGGCTACACCAGCCTGACGGCGCTGACCATCTGGGTCGTGAACCCCGACGGTACGCCCGCTCAGGGCTGCGAGACCGTCGACGGCACGGTCGTGTGCGCGCACCCGAACCGCCCGCTGGTGGTCGCGTACGACCCCGACGAATCGCGGCTCGTCAACATGTTGCGCGCGCGTGGCGCGCCGCGCATGCCGCCGGATCGACCGCTGCCCGAAGCGGACATCGCGCTCGTCGAACGGTGGATCCTCGACGGTGCGCGCCGCACGCCGGACGGCCTGCCGGCGCCGATCGGCAGCGCGCCGGTCGACGCGTCGATCACGTTCATCGACAGCGGCACGCCGCCGCCCGATGCCGGCGACGGCGGCACGGACGCGGACGGCGGCGACGGAGGCGGGCCGTGACGATGAAGACCGCGTTGGGCGCGATCGGTTCGATCGCGCTGCTCGGGCTCGCGTGCGCGCCCACCGCGCCGGCGAACCCGACCTGGGCCGACGTCCAGCCGATCGTGCGCGCCGAGTGCAGCTCCTGTCACGGCGCAACCGCGAACGTCACGGGCGCGGGCAACCGCTTCGACTTTTACGACATGACGCCCGAGCTGTGCGGCGAGGCGGCGCAGGTGCTGGCTCCGAACCTGCCACTCGCGCACGGGATGGCGGGCGCAATGTGGACCGCGATCACCACGACCCCCGATCGCGCCACCACGCGGCCGCAGATGCCGCCCGAGCCGGCGCCGTACCTGGCCGACTGGGAGTGGCAAACCATCAAGAACTGGGTCGACAACAACGCCGTCAAGGGCTTGATGCCGCCCGGAAACACGCCCGCGCGCATTCAGCTCTACGGCGACGTGTCGACGGCGGACGCAACCCTCGACGTCACCGCGGTGGTCGACGACGCCGACGGCGATCCGGTCGTGGGCGTTCTCACGTTCGGCAATGCGCTGTTGAAGATGGATCGGAGCGGATCGTTCAGCACGCACATCGACACGTCGACCTGGCCCGAGGGTCAGCGCACGATCGGTACCGTACTTTGCGACGGCTGGTCCAGCGTGCACTACGTTCTGGGGACGCTGCAGATCGCACACGCGCATTGACCGTCACTGCGCGCGACAGGCGCGTCTCGCCGCCGTTGAGGCGTTGCTGATGATAACGCCGACGTCAGGCGGCGCGCGCCACGCGGCGCGTCTTGCGCGTGAGCCAGAGGATCGCGGCCGCGAACGCGAGCCCCGCGCACGCGCCGACCGCCGCCCAGGTCCCCCGGTGGCGGCGGCCGCCCGGCGTCGTCAGGTTCTGCATGCGTTCCACCGCCTCCGCGAGCACACCGAGATCGCGCGCGCGCTCGACCAGCTTGCCAGCCTCGTCCGTCCGGCCTTTCATCATTGCCAGCGACCACTTGAAGATCACCGTCTTGGGATCGTCGGGCGCGAGCTTTTCCAGCGCGGCGGTGCAGGCCTCGAGCATCGCGCTGTCGTGTTCCTTGACGCCGACCTGGCACTGCAGGTGACGGAAGGTGACGTTGGCGCTCGGATCATTTTCCAGATGCCCGAGCACACCGGTCAGCTCCTTGCGCTCGTCGGCGGTCAGGTCGTCGGGCTTCGAGACGATGAGGCCGACGTAGCGAACGAAGTCGCCGGATTCGGCGCCGTCGCGCTCGATCGCGTACTTGCAGGAACGGATCGCGCGTTCGCGATCGTGGACGACTTCGTACGCCTCGCAAAGCTTGCCCCAGCCCTTGGCGCGATCGGGGACACCTTTGGCGACCGCGCGATAGTAGCGAATCACCGCCTGGTAGTTCTTGTCCTTTTTGGCCTCTTCCGCGCGGACCAGCAGGTCCTGCAACAAGTATCCGAACTCCATCGGGTTCGCGTTCTTGGTCTTGTCGTCGGGGATGCTCGACTCGGGGTCGGCATCGTTGATCTTGAACTTGCTCGAGAGCTGACCATCGGCGCCCCGCTCCTGGGACGGATCCGGCACCGCGCCCGGCTGTGGCGCGACCGGCGCGCCCGCAGGCGCCGACGCCGGCTGGGCGAGCGCGCGCACCTGCAGAGCCGGCAGTGCGATCAACGACAGGGAGAGCATCGTTGAGAATCGGCGCAGCACCGCGCTCGTACGCGCGCGCGCGCTCCGCGTCACATCCTTGCCACCAACATCAGGCCGATTCTTCATGGTGGGCGCCGTTATAACAACCAGGCGCACGGCCGCTGTTGACGTTTCGGTGTCGGATTGGACACGGGCGCGCAAATGTATTGCGCGCGGCATCCCTGCCATTGAACGACCGATCGCCACCCGTATACTGGCGCCGCTTCCGATGAAACGCGCGCGGTTGAGTTGGGGTCGGGGTCGTGACACGGACAAGCTCGCGGGACGCCTGTGGATAACTGCCGCGATCGCAACGGCGGCAGCTGGATTTCTGGGCGCCTGCGACAACGGCGCGGTGCCGGCACCGCGCGGAGGATCGTTCGCGGGCGACGTCTCGCCGCCGACCACGCCGGTCACCGTCAAGCCGGCGTGCACTCCCGCGCGCGCTTCGGAGGATCTGACACCGCGCGCGGATCTGATGGGAATCATGCCCGCGACCGCGACCAGCGTCATCACGGTCGAGACCTCGGATCTGTTCGAGCGCTTCAACAGCGTGTGCGGCATGTGCCACGTCGCCGCGACCAACGGCGGCCATCACACCGATGCGCAGAGCTTCGCCACAACCTTCGACGAAACCTGGTACGTCCACATTGTCTCGGACGACCCCTCGTTCTACATGCCGCCGCCTCCCGGGGGAAAACCCTACTCGATGCGCGCGTCCGACGATCCCGTGGTCGAGCTGGCCAAGTACCTGCGCGCTTGGCTCGACCAGGGACGGCCCGCCGATTCCTTCGCGTACGACACCGGGATGGTCAGCACGTCGGGAGGCAACTACGGCTTCACGCCCGACATGGCCGCGGCGATGACGAATCTCGGCACGTGTATCCCCAATCAGGCCGCTTACCAGATGAGCACCTCGGGGATGATGGAGTCCAAAGATGAGTTCTTCGCCACCGCAACCGAGCTGCCGGAGAATCTGGCTGATACCGACCTGACGACGTTTGACTCGCAGACGCTGGCCGCCACCGGCGTCGTCGCCTATGTGCCGACCTACCCGCTGTGGTCGGCGGGCTCAGGCAAGCTGCGCCA
This sequence comes from uncultured Myxococcales bacterium, assembly GCA_964571275.1. GTDB lineage: Bacteria > Myxococcota_A > Polyangia > Fen-1088 > Fen-1088 > DASRQZ01. The sequence continues at coordinate 13,916 of CAZNCQ010000050.1, read as the reverse complement.
CATCCGCGTGCCCAAGGGCCAGACGATCCGCTTCGACAAGGCGACGCAGTCGTTCGACATTCCTCCGAACACCCGCTTTTACAAGACGTTCTTTCGCAAGGTCACCGACAAGACCGGCGCGCTCCGGAACCGCAAGATGGAAACGCGCCTCATCGTCGCGCGTCCGGATGGCGTGGCGCCCGACGGAACCGCGACGCAGAACGCGCTCTTCGGCACCTACGTGTGGAGCGAAGACGAGTCGACGGCGACGCTCGGGAACCTGCGCTACCGCGACGGCACGGTCTTCGCCGACCAGCTGCGCACGTACATGACGGACGAGCTCAGCTACGAGGAGATCGTCAACAGCACCCCGCCCGGCGCGGACTTCGACGACGCGGTCGCGGCCGCCGTCGCGGCTGTCCCGGGGCTGGAGCAGCACTACGCGATCCCCGGACGGCTGCGCTGCATCCAGTGCCACGAGGGCAGCCCGTCGAACAACTTCGTCCTCGGCTTCTTTCCGTTGCAGGTCGCGCGCCGCGAGAACGCGGCCGGCGGCACCTACGAAGCCACCGGCGACGACGAGCTGACCCAGCTGCAGCGATTGATCGACTACGGCGTGATCTCGGGGATGACGTCGCCGACCGATGTGCTGCCGCTGGAGGAGTCGGAGGGCGCGCGCAAGCCGCGCACGCAGGCCGAGCTCAACGCGCAGGCGTACATGGTCGGCAACTGCGCGCATTGCCACAACCCGCGCGGGTTGCCCATCGTGACCAAGCCGGAGCTGAGCACCCTTCAATTCATGCCCAGCAGCGGGGACGACGGCGGCATCTTCGAGATGGCTTTCGACAAGACGAGCCCGATCCGGTTCCGCGGCGCCAACGGCAACATCCCGCTTCCATACTTCACGCCATCGTTACGTGACTACCCGGTCACGGACATCGAGCTGCGGCGCATGGACAACGGCAACACCATCTCTGCGAGCCCCGCCAATGGGACTCCGACCGAGCAGACCTGGACACCAAAGTTCGACTCCCTGAGCGGAGGAATCGATACCTGCGAGAACGCGGACAATGATCCGTCCTTGCAAGTCTATTGCGGTACGCGGCGCGCCGGGTATTCGTTCGTGGCCGCGCCTTGGCGGGCCTTGATCTACCGGAACGTCGACACACCCTTCCCGTACTTCGACGACTATGTGCCGTTCCCGCGCATGCCGATGAACACCTTCGGCTTCGATTGCCGCGTTCCCCGCATCATGGGCGACTGGATGGTCGGGCTGCCCGCAGCGCGACTACTCCCCGATATCCGCGAGGACGCCCTGCCGGTGGCGCTGCCACGGAAGAGTGAGGCCGACCCGATCGTCTATCCCCCGACCTACGATGCGAGCCCGCAGCCGTATCAGCCGGTGATGTACGACGACCCGGGTTACGCCGATGCTTTGGTCGCTGCCCAATCGCGGCTCGACGAGTACCACGGCGGCGTCCGCTATAACTACTGCGAGACGGTGCTGAGCCCGGACATCCTCGATCCGATCACGCCGGAATCTTCGCCGCAATTCAAGCCGAATCCGATCGCGTCGAATGGCGGCTACGTCTACGGCGCCCTGCCGCCGCGCGACCCTCGCAACCCTCGCGACTACCTCCAGCCGGCGATCGGCGTCCCCTATCACAGTCACTTTTACCCCTACGACCCGACCGATTCGCCGCCTCCGTGGACTCCCCGCCGCGCAGATTGGGAGACCATCCTGGTAGAGGGGCAGCCGGATACGGCGCTGCCGGCCGGAGGGTTCACCCTCACCGACGATCTCGTGGAATCGCGTCGCGTTCTCGCCGACGCTATCGCCGAAGCCGCGCAGCAGTTTTCGCCTCTATTGCGGCAGTTCGCGAGCACGCCGCTACCGTACGGTTTGTGGCAAACCAAGCCCGAGTGCCAGCAGAAGCTGGCCTCGATGCCCGTCGCGGGCAGCTTCACCGGCGCCAGCCGCCCGGCCTGGATGAACGTGACGAACCCGGATCCGAACGCGCCGGTCTACATGGGCGCGCCGGGCGCGATGCTCTATCGCCACATCTGCTTCAACTGCCACGGTCCCAAGGCCGACGGTCGTGGCTTGCAAGCGGACGCGCTGTCCGCTTCATCGGATGGCGATGCCATTCCCGCAAACTTCCGGGTTGGCCTTTTCGGCCCCGAGGCCTCGCCCGGCGCCAATCTGCTGAGGACGTTCGGGAGCGTGGGAACGATCATGCCCGACATCAACGTCGCGCTCAGCTGGGCCCCGCGATACATGGCGTGGATGACACTGGGCGGGACACTGAAGAGAATCCCCCAGGACATCATTCACCTGGTCGAGGCGACGAAGATCTTTGGAGAGTCGCGGGAAAACCTCGGGTATTTGCCGGGCTCCAATCAGGCGACCGCCAATATGCTCAATCTGGCCAAGGGTCTTTGCTCCGTCGTTCTACCGGACCCGAATGGCTACTTCGGATCCTACCAGAATCGCAGATACACGGAATTCTTGCGCGGTATCCAACCGAATGACTACCCGCCCTTCAACACGCCCGACGCGCCGTTCATCACCAAGAATGAAGACAAAGAAATGTGGCTGGCCATGTGTACGGGATTCAGCCCCTCGGTGGTCCGGGTTTACTCGGCGACGGCGAACACCGATGGCACTTATAGCGTCGAGCTGAATGACTTGTACTACGCCGACGCGTATCCGGCAGACGCGCCTGTGCTGGATCACAACATGGTCGTGCAGGTGGGCGTCCACACCGCCTACGGCGACGACGCCCATCCCATCAACTACTACCCGGCCTGCTTGAGGGCTCCGGAGCCGGCCGGCGCCACCTATCTCGCCGACAAGGACATCCGCACCAAGATGCACATGCCGGATTGTCCGCCCGAGCTGTTCGCGAACGGAAAGCCCTTGTGGACATACGCCTCCTCGGCGGATCAGGCCCAGGTGCAGGCCGACAACGCCGTTCGCTGGTCACTGCGCGGTGCGATCGCCGCGGGCATGAGCGTGTTTACCCATCTGGACAACACCTTGGGCAGCGGCCAAGCGACCGTGGTCGGGCCGGCTTACAACGAGTGCCAGTTGCTTCCGTAGCGGGTCGGGCCATACGCGCCCCCCTGCTCGACTCTCAGCCCGTGGGCTCACGCCGTTTCAGCGGACGCCGCACTCCATGCTGCAGAAGGAGCCGCGACAACCCAGGAGGTTGACGGCGCGGCCGAGCGGGGAGGCGGAGCTGGTAAAGAAGGACATGATCGTCGCCGGGTCCTTCTGTTTCGCGGCGGCGACGACTTGCGCGACGCACGGGCCATTGGCCGCATTCGGGACGACGAAACAGTCCGTGCCGCTGTTACCGCAGAAGCACTGAGTCGGATCGCCGCTGGTGGTGCACTTGCTGTTGGTGAAGCACTGCGCCGCGGCGATGCACAGCAACTGATCGGCCGCGCTCGACAACCCACAGCAGCCGTCGGTGCCGTCGGGGCTCGGTTGCAGCGAGCAGTTGTTGTTCGTGCAGTCCGCGCAAACCCCGCCATCCCCACCACCGCTCGGCAGCTCGTTGGGGCAAGTGTTGGTGACGACCGTCGTGCCGCCCTCGCCGCTGGTCGAGCCGTCGCCGCCCGCGCCGCCGTCCTGGGGGGCTGGGCCGTTGGCGCCGTCGCCACCGCCGTCGGTGGGGTGCGTGCCCAGGCAGAAGATCGTCGTGGACTTCATGGTCTGACAAGAACCGTCGCTGACCGTCACGGTGATCGTGACCAGGCCAGGGGTCGTGCAGGTGAACGTCGACGGCAGCTGGTTCGTCACCGAGAACTTGCCGGAATCCGCGTGCAGGGACATCGTGAGTTGATCGTTGTCGGGATCGGACGCGGCTCCGTCGACCTCGAACGGCTGGGTGGGCGCGCCTTCGGACGGAGAGACGTTGAACGTCAGCACGGGGCATTGGTCCAGTCCCACGCCGATCTCGACCGCTCCATCGGCGTTCACGAACGTCACCGGCGTGTCGCGCAGCGGGTACGTACGCGGCCCGCAAGCGGACACCCCCAGACCGGCGGCGATCCCCGCTGCCAGCACCGCCAGCCAAACCAAAGAACCAGCTCTGCGTGTGCCTCGACCGATCATCAGCTCGCTCCCGCTCCAGCGAACCACGGCTCGCCGGATTTTCGTGTGACAAGACCGATAAAAGGAAACGGACGCCGGCGCACAAGCACCGGCGTCCGCCTCAATGACTGCTCTGGCTTGACTAGCCAGCGGTTACTGGATGGCGCACTCGGCGGCGCAGAAGATGCCCTGGCACGCGATCAGGTTGAACGCGCGGCCGAGCGGCGAGGCCGAGCTATTGAACAGACCCTGGATGGTGGCCGGATCGCTGGTCTTGGCGGCCGCGATGACCTGAGCCGTGCACGGACCGTTGGCCGCGCCCGCCATCGCGAAGCACGCGGTGCCGCTGTTGCCGCAGAAGCAGCGCGTCGCATCGCCCGACGTGGTGCAGGCGCCCGGGCTGACCGTGTTGCCGGGGTGGGTCGGAGCCGAGTAGCACTGGGCCACTGCAAAGCAGAGCGCCTTGTCATTCGGATCCGAAAGGCCCTCGCAGCCGTCCGTTCCGGTCGGGTTCGGAGCGAGTGAGCAGTTGTTCGGGTCGGTGCTGCAAGCGCAGCAAGCCGTCGCGTTGCCGCTGACCGGCTCCGCGCAGGCCTGGGGCGAGCCGCCAGTGCCCGGGTTGCCAGCCACGCCGCCAGTGCCCGGGTTGCCAGCAACGCCGCCGGTGCCCGGGTTGCCAGCCACGCCGCCAGTGCCGGGGTTGCCAGCCA
>CAZNCQ010000050.1:0-9025 GCA_964571275.1 uncultured Myxococcales bacterium | reverse complement strand
ACGCCGCCGGTGCCCGGGTTGCCAGCCACGCCGCCAGTGCCGGGGTTGCCAGCCACGCCGCCAGTGCCCGGGTTGCCAGCCACGCCGCCGGTACCGGTCACGCCGCCGGTGCCGCCCACGGGGGCCGCGGTGCAGTTGATCGGGATGATGTTGCTGAGGCTGTCACCGCAAACGCCGTCCGAGATCGCGATCGAGAGCGACGTCGCGCCGACCGCGGTGCAAGTGAACATGGTGCTCGCCGAGCCCGGAGCCGCCACCGTGCCGACGCCAGCAGGCGTGGCCGTCCAGGTGTACGTGATGGTGTCGGCCGCGTCGAAGTCGGTCGCGCTCACGGCGATGTTGACCGAGCTGCCCACGGTCGCCTCGAGCGCGCTCGCCGAGAAGCCGGTGATGAACGGGCAGTTGTCGAGACGGCCGTTGATGGCGACCGTGCCGGTGGTGACGCCACCGGGACCACGGCACTGCAGAACCACGGTGGCCGAAGCCGTCTGGCCAGCGACCGAGTTGAAGGTCGTCTGACCGTGACAGGTCGTCTTCCCGTCGGTCGAGGTCGCGTCCATCGAGAGCAGGTAACCATTGCCGGGGGCGATCCCGGTGACCAGGGCAGTCGCGTGGGCCGAGTTGGTCACGTCGATCGTGCCGGTGATGGCCGTGATGCCGTTGCCGGTGATCGAGTAGCTGACGGTGTTGACGGTCACGCCCGGCGAGAGCGTCAACGCGACGGTCACTGCGCCGACGTCCTCCGACGGGCCTGCGTGGTGCGAGCAGCCGACTATCGCGGCGCCGGCTCCCAGCGCGGCCGCGGCAAAGAGAAATGCTGCCTTTCCTGCGTGTGTTCGAATCATTGTGCGGTCCTCCAAATTGAAATTCACAAGTGTTGTGTCGACATGCTCGTCGAACGATCGATTGCCCTATCAATGTTCGGGCCAAGGAGCCCTCCGCACGGGGCCACGAGAAATGTCGGTTGATTCCGTGCTCTTCACCCTGAACAGCGACGGGAAATACCAACGGTGGCGACAACGAAGAGACGCCGGCTGTTCGATAATCGGAATGATCGCTCCGGATTTCGAAATGTGCGCGTTGCTTGCAGATCGGTCGCAACGGCTTGCGGGCGCTCTTCGATAATCGGAAGTGTTCTCTGAGAACCGGATGTCGACTTGGTGTCGGGCGCGTGACGACCGCGATGACGACGCGCGCTCGTCACGTGGATGAGTTCGAAATATCTCGTGAAAGCGCGGATGACGAATGTCGCGCGCGCGGTCCTCGCGAGTGGCCTGTGCTTTGCCAGTGGCTTAGCGGCGCGTGAACCGCCCGAAGAGCGGGCACGCTCGCTACTCAAAAAGAGATCAATCGGAGGATTTTCCATGAGGATGAGATTGAAGAAGGGCCTCGCAGGAGCGACTTTCCTGGTGCTCGGCGTCGGGGGCGCGTCCAACGCGTTCGCGCAGCTGCAGCTCCGCGGATCGGACACTCTCGAAGACGTTACCAAGGACGCGATCTCGGCCGCTGGGCTGACCGCGGTCATCACCTATCTCGGCGGCGGCTCGGGCGCCGGCGAGTCGGCGATGGTCGGCGGCACGCAGCACATCTCGCCGATGTCGCGCGAAATCACGAGCACGCTGTGCACGGCGAGCTCGCAACAGCTGCTGATCGGCCTCGACGGCATCGCGATCGTGGGCGCCAACCAGGTTGCCGGAGACAGCCTGACTCTGACCCCGTCAACGGCTGACGACTGCTCGGATACCATCTCGGGCGGCGTCACGCTGAACGTCCCGGGTTGCGGCGCGAACGACGGCTGCGCCACGGCCGGGCAGTACACGTTCGCCAGCTGGAAGGAGGTTCTGGCCCTGGTCTACGGCGGCCAGAATCACACCGCCAACGCCCAGACGTTCGCCGCCGCCGACGGCGCCTGCGTCTACGTCGCGCCGCCGAACGAGACGAGCGGCGACGCGGCCTGCGCCACCGCCGGCTTTCCTGGCGAGGTCTGCTATCCGAACAACAAGTGCGGCAACCCCGCCGTTGTCGGTCGCCGGAACCCGGCCCGCATCAACTGCCTGAACCCGGTCCGAGTCGCGCTCGTCAACACCTACGGGAACATCTTCCAGGACGTGTCGCCGACGCACACCTGCCGCACGGGCACCTGCACCTCGCTCCGCCACGCGTTCCGCCGCGATGACCTCTCGGGAACGACCGACACGTTCGACAGCCTGGTCGGCCTGCTCACCATCGCCAACCCGACCAAGTTCACCACCGGCAACCTGCCGGAGCCGGACCGCGCCGCGCTCGTCAACCCGTTCTGCAACGCCGGCGAGCGCCCGCTGAACAAGGGCGACTCGGACTACCTCGACCTGGATCCGATCCGGCGCGCCGCCGACCTCTCGGTCGTGAGCGGCAACCGCTTCGGTCTCGAGCAGGTCAGCAACCTGGTTCCCGCGTTCGGCGGCAACAACGCCGACACGGCCTGCAACCTGCAGAACCCGGCGGGCAGCGGCATCCCGATCGTCCCGACGGACCACTCGAACTCCAATGAGCCGGGCATCCTTCCGGATCCGGTGCTCACCACGGCGACGGCCACCGCCGAGTCGCAGGTCCAGCAGGAGCTCGGCCACGACCCGACCCAGGCGGGGCCCGCTCTGCTTCCCTCGCCCTATGCCCCGGGGACGCGCCTCTGCCTGGGCCTGGTCCTGCCGGTCACCCTGCCCGCGAACTATCTCACGCCGCAACAGGCGTACTTCGGCGATCCCACCACCGGTGCTCCGGTGCCCTGCGATGCCCTCGATCCGCCGGGCGTCGGTCCCAAGGTCGCGGCGGACTTCGTTTCGCCGGATCTGTTGCACGGCTCGACGGCGCTCTGTCCGAACGGCACGCACCAGCCCTGCGTGATGCCGTACAAGGTTGATCCGAACTCGCCCAACGGCCACAACTTCAACTGCTACCAGGACCGGCTGAACCCGAACCCGAGCGGTGTCCAGGACGTGCGCGCGTACAACCTGCACCCCGTCGACGTCACCGGCCACTACCTGCGCGACAACTACGTCAACAGCAGCATCACGCTGTCGACCGTTCGCCAGGCCCGTGTCGTCAGCGCGTTCTATCGTCTGCACACGACCAACAACACCACGCAACACGGTAGCGTGCCGACGGTCGCCAACTGTCGCCTGTTCGATTCGACCGTCCAGATCGGCTGCCTCGTGAAGGCCAACAGCTGCACGATCGGCTTCGCCGGCCGTGAGGCGGTTGACTCGGCGACGTTGCAGAACTTCGCCTTCCGCATCGAGGGCATCCCGCCGACCACGCAGAACATCCAGAACCTGGTCATCGCGGGCGCGACGCCGGTCTATCCCATCTCGCGCAAGCTGTGGATGAACTCGATCACCGGCTTCGCGGCGGCCACCGCGGACGAGAACTCGCTCGTCACCTTCGAGAGCAACCCCGCGAACATCGACCCGATCATCCTGAACCGCAACTTCGTTCAGGTGCCGTCGACGGTGACGCGTCTCCGCGGCTGCCCGTCGGGCCTGTAAACCGACTCGTGATCCTCACCTAGCAACGTAAGTCAGTCGACCGTTTCGGTCATGAGGGAGGCAACGCCCCGCCCGGGGCTTGCCTCCCTTTCGTTTTGCGCCGCTCGTATTCGATTTCCGGTCACTCGTAAGCAAGTAACAGAGACGGCTCGATTGGATGCGGAATCGTCACAACAATGGGGGGTGGAATACTGCTATAGGCACGGACATGGGTATGGAGACAGGGGCGGTGTTGGCGCGGATGCCAATTCCGTCCGGAAAGGCGACCGGACAGAGCGTTAGCTCTTTTCGTCGCACGACCGGCGGATCTCGATCGAACCTAGAAGAGCGACCACGCATCCCGATGATGCCAACCGACACGGCACGTCAACTCGGTCGCATCGCGGCGAACTCCGCCGCGATGGACGAAGTCTTCGGCGCGGTGAAGGGCCTCGCGCCCAGCAACGTCACGGTCACGCTGATCGGCGAGACCGGCACGGGCAAGGACGTGCTCGCGCACGCCATCCACGACACCAGCCTGCGGCCCGACGGGCCGTTCATCGTGTTCGATTGCGGCGCGGTGCCCGCGAACCTGGTCGAGAGCGAGCTGTTCGGGCACGAGCGTGGCGCGTTCACCGGTGCGCACGCGGAGCACCCGGGCGCATTCGAGCGCGCGCGCGGCGGCACGCTGTTTCTCGACGAGATCGGTGAGCTGCCGCTGGATCTGCAGCCGCGTCTGCTGCGCGTGCTCGACGATCGTTCGGTGCGCCGCGTGGGCGGCACGCGCGATCGCCAGCTCGACGTCCGCATCATATCGGCGACCAACCGCGATCTGGCGGCGCTGGTCGCGGCCAAGCAGTTTCGATCGGACCTGTACTTCCGTCTCGGCGCCGCGGTGATCCACCTGCCGCCGCTGCGCGATCGCCTCGAGGATCTGCCGGCGCTGATTCCACAGCTGCTCGCGGATCTGGGGCGGCCGGAGATTCGCGTCGCCGACGAGACGTTGCAAGCGCTGCGCGCGCACCGCTGGCCGGGCAACGTGCGCGAGCTGAAGAACACGCTGGCCTGCGCGCTGGCGTTCGCGGAGGAAGGCGTTCTCGAGCCGAAGCACCTGCGCTTCGTCGCGCCCGCGTCGGAGCAGTCGCTGCTCGATCGCTTTCCCCTCGGCGGTCAGACGCTGGCGGTCATCGAGCAGGCGGCCATCAAGCAAACGCTAGCTCAAACCCACGGCAACAAGGTGCAGGCGGCGAAGCTGTTGGGGATTGCGGCGTCGACGCTCTACGAGAAGCTCAAGAAGTACGAGATCTAGAGGCGATCGGAGCTAGATCGCCAACCGCAGGGCGATCCCAAGGTCGACGATTGGCGCGCTGACTTTGACCTCGGGGATGACGACCCCGTTAGGCGTGCCGTCGGGGTTGCACAGCATTTGCGGCGGAATGTCGACGCCCAGGCGGAATTCGCCGCCGAGGTGACCGTAGTGACCGGCGACGAACGCCTCGAATGTCAGGTGAGTCAGCAAGGTCACCGAGTAATCGAGACGGGTCACGAATGACTTGTCCGAGAGGTTGCCGATCGTCGACAGCGTGAACGTCGTGTAGTTCCACGAGTACGGCGCGGGCAACGACGCGAACAACGCCGCGTAGTGTTTGCCGGTGTAGAAGAAGTTGAGCTGCGGTTGTCCGGAGTCGTTGAAGAACAACCCCGGGTAGATCGCCGGATCCGAGTAGCCGACGGAGTTATAGAAGTACTCGCCGCCGAGGTTGAACACGTCGTTGTCGTTGTATTTGCGCGCCCAGGTGAATCCGCCCACGGCCTGCGTCTTCACGCCGCTGGCGGTGGTGACGTGGTATTGCCGGGACAGATCGGTCGGGCACGTCGGATCGACACCGACGAAGGTCACGATCGGAAAGTCTCGGCCGTCGCGGATCCCGATGTCGGCGTAGAGGTCGAAGTCACCGACGCCGATCGAGAAGTCGACGCCGGCGCGCGGCTGCTGTCCCCGCTTCGCGAGAAAGTCGAGCCCCAGCTCGGCCGGGCCTTCGACGAACTCAGCGCGGCCCGCGCCGGCGATCTGGCCCAGCGTGTTGGTGGCGAGGTTGGGGTCTTCGTAGACTCCGAACGCGTAGAAGTTCCAGGCGCGCGCCTCCCACGGGAAATGCAGCTTGAGCATGCTCGTACCCGGGCGCGCGTCGAACACGTCCAGCGGGTTGCGCTTGATGGGGTGGAGATAGTCGGTCGGCGTCCAGAAGCGGCCGGTGCCCCATTTCACGTGTTGCTTGCCGGCGGTGACGAAGACCTTGTGCTCGATGTCGAACGAGATCCACATCTGATCGAGGACGGCGTTGGGGCCGCGTGAAGCGTTGAACGTGGAGAAGCCGGTCGCCGAGCTGCCGGCGAGCGCGCCGCCCGAGGCGGTGGTCTGGCTGCCGGCGACGGGCATCGACGTTCCCGTCGGCGGCGCCGTCGGATCGTAGCTGACGCGGCCGCGGATGAAGGCGCGCACGCGCTCGTTGGGGCGTGCGTCGAAGTACGTGTCGAGCAGGTTCGGCGACGCCAGGGTCCATTTGTCGGGGTAGGTGTGCTGGAGCGCGGTGCTCTGCGCGCGCAGATAGAGCTGGCCGCCGATGGTGAGCGGGTTCTCGGGCGCGACGTCGGCGCTGAGCTGCGGCCCCGTCGCCGGGTTGCCGAGCAGCGCCTCGTCGCGGTCGACGGTGGAGCCCGGCGGTACCTGCGGCGCAACCGTCGACGCGGCGGCGCCGGGCGGAACGGAGATGGGTGAAGCGGGCTCGCCCGAGGTGCTGGGCGGAGGCTGCGCGCCGCCCGCGGCGGCAGGCGGCGGCGTCGGGGCTGGCGTCGATGCGCCGCCGAACATCTCGTCTTCGGACGGGCGCTTGTCCTGCCCGTGGACGAGCGCCGGTAAGAAGAAGAGCGCGAGCGCGCTGGCGATCGCCGCGCCCCAGGTGGACGTCACCGGCTCTTGCTCTCGAGCCACGCCTTGGTGAACAGATTCGCCTCCAGAGGGTGGAGGTCGACGGCGCGGATCAGGATCAGCGTCGAGTTCGCCTTCTCCACCTCGTCGAAGAAGCGGATCTCTTGCGGGTACCACACCTCCGCGTTCTTCGACTCGCTGAAGACCTTTTTCCACTTTGGATAGTAGGAGGTGCGCAGCAGCTTGCCCGACAGCGCATATTCCTGGCGCTTGAGCACGTTCTTGGTGTCCTTGTCGATCCAGATGCGCACCATCGGGAACGCGAGATCCAGCCCCGGCTTCCCCTTGAGAATGAGCTTCTGCGCGGTGTAGGCGCCCAGCTTCTCCTCGCCCTCGTCGCTGGGATCGTACTCCTCGGCCAGCCGCGATTCGTCGAAGTCCGAGCGCCGCGAGTTCGTGCCGCCGATGCGCTCGCGCTCCGTGCGGCGTTCCCACTTCCCGACGCTGGGATCGTAGAACCACAGGTTTTGATCGATGCGCAGGTACCCCTGCCCCGCCGACGACTTCGGCTTGGTGAACAGGATCATGAACTTCTGATCCTGCGAGCGCCGGAAGTACAGCGTCTCGTAGACGACGTCGACCTTGTCCTTCTCTTTTTGCTCGATGTACGCGTTCGCGCGCCAATCACCGTTGTTGTGCTGGCGCTCGTCGACCTGCTTCAAGAACTCGACCATCTGGGCGTTGCTCAGCGCCGCGTGCGCAGCACGCGTCCCGCCCCACGTCAGCATCAGCGCCGCGACGGCGAACGCCCGAATCCTCGGCCCGCGTGAAGTCAGCATGCGTTCGATCCTCGATCCAAATGACATCCAAGACCAGTTAAGAACTGTGATTTGTTCAGCCGAAGTGTTGCATCGCGGTCACCGGCTTCAACCGCGCCGCGCGCAGCGCCGGGTACAGCGCCGCCGCGCCCGTGATGACGGTAATCAGGATCATCGCGCGCACAATCGCGCCCGGGTGAACCGCCAGGTGCAGGTGATCGGACATCAGGAACAGCTGCACCGAGATCGGCACGTGGATGTGGAGCGCATTCAGCCCCGTGGCCACCGCGAACCCCAGCGCCGCGCCGACCACCGTGCCGAGAAAGCCGAGCATCAGCGACTCGAGCAGGAACATCCAGACCACGCCGCCCCGCTGCATGCCGATCGCGCGCAGCGTGCCGATCTCGCGCGTGCGCTCGCGGATCGCGATCCACATCGTGTTCATGATGCCGATGACCACGATCGCGATCAGGATGGTGATCAGGATGAAGGTCAACCCCTGCAGCGCCTGCAGCGTCCACATCATGAACGACAGCTCGTCTTCCCAGCTGGTGACGTCCAGCTTCTGTCCGGTCCAGTCCTCGCGCGCGACCGACTGAAATTTCATCCAGAACGCGCGCGGGTCGGGCGTCATCACGCGGAAGCCGGCTTTCTCCAGATCGGAGCGCAGCCGCGCCGCCAGCTCGGGGATCCGCGGCACGTACTTCTCCTTGAGCATGATCTGAATGACGCCGGTCGCGTTCTGGTTCAGCTGATAGAGCGTGCGCAGGCTGGACATCGGCACGTAGGTGTTCCACATGCTGAGCAGGCCGATACCGCGCGCGATCGCGACGACGCGCACGTCGATGGTGTTGTTCGCGCCGCGCGTGGTGGGCGCCGAGATCGTCAGCGCGTCGCCAACCTTGGCGTTCAACTTTTCGGCCTGGTTCTCGAAGATCAGGATCGTGCCCGGCTCGGCGAGGTCCGCGAGCTTGCCGCTGGTGATCTGCAAGACCTGGGGAATGCGCGGCTCCGTCTGGATGTCGACGCCGCTGATGCCGACCTGCATCGAGCCGGTGTCCGACACCAGCTTCGCCCAGCCGCGCCCGCGCTCGACGGCGAACGCCATCTCGGGCAGCGACTTCGTCGCGACGTCCAGCGCGTGCTGGTAGTCGGTGACGACCGGCGCCGCCTGCCCCGCGGTGACCTTGTAGAAGCCGCCGACGTTCAGGTGGCCGCTGCTCAGCGTGGTCGCCGTATCGATCATCGTTTCGCGGATGCCGGTCGACAGGCCGTTGAGCAGGATCAGCAGCGCGGTGACGGCGCCGATGGCCGTGCCGAGGAACAGCGCGCGGCGGCTGTGCTGGATCAGGCTGCGCAGCGCGATGTTGAGATCGACGAAGAGCTTGGACATGACCGTTACTCCTCCTCGGACATCGCCTGGCGTGGCGTGACCCGCATCGCCAGCCAGGCAGGATAGAAGCTCGAGAACGCGCTCACCAGCAGGACCGCGACGAAGGCGACAATCAGGTTGGTCGTGCCGAGGAAGGGATGCAGCCGCGGGCCCGAGAAGAAGAAGAACCAGATGTCCGACTTCGCGGGCACGCCGATCTTGCCGACGATCGCAACCAGGACCGCGCCGACGCCGGCGCCGATCGCGCCGAAGATCAGACCGACCACCATCGCCTCGATCACCAGCATCGCGAGGATGAACCGGCGCTGCGCACCGATCGCGCGCAGCGTGCCGATCTCCTTCACGCGCTCGAGCGTCGCCATCACCAGCGCGTTGTTGATGA
>CAZNCQ010000049.1:0-31875 GCA_964571275.1 uncultured Myxococcales bacterium | reverse complement strand
CGTTGAGCGCCGACGACAGGTCGCGGCTCTCCTCGGCGAAGGCCTTCGACGCCTCCGATAGCAACCGCAGCCGCCGGTTGGCTTCGGCCGCCTCCTCGCGCGCGCGGCGCTCCGCCTCGAAGAGGCGCGCGCGGTCGAGCGCTTGCGCCGACAGCTCGGCCACCGTCAACAGGAAGTCGCGCTGGCGGTCGCCGAAGCGCTGCTCCTCCGCAAACGAGAACGCGATCGCGCCCAGCAGCCGGCCCTCGAGTTGCAGCGGCAGCGCGACGATGGCCTGCAGCCGGTCGGTTGGTGTCGCCCACTGGTCGAAGCAGGGGATGTGCTCGAGGATGTCGAACCGGTTGCGCAGCCAGAGCGGCTGGCCCGATGTGAGCACGGTCGAGATCGAGAACGGCGAGGAGGTGCCGCTCTGCCAGGCAGCGACGTCGCGCGCGACGACGCCGCGCGAGCCGGCGTAGCGCGGGGCCGGATCGTCACCCGAGATGAAGTACGCGATGCCGGTGCTGGCCTGCAGCGCATCGAACGCGTGACCGATGACGACGTTGGCGACTTCGGCCGGTGTCAGTGAGCGCGACAGCGCCGACGTGATCCACTGCAAACGAGCCAGGTGCTCGTGGGCGGAATCGACCGGGCTGTGCGCGGCGGCGTCCAAGCCAGCTAGGATAGCCCAAGCACGCGCCTGCCGCCGGGCCAAAGCGGTGCCGATTTGTCGACATGGGGAACCCCGAACGGGTCCGCGAAACCATCAACGTTCGTAGTGGATCGTACCTCCAAAGCGGATCGTAACGTCCGCCGTCCAGTCGTTGTCGGGAAGTGTGCCCGCGACGTCGATGGTGAAGAGCGCGGACTTGGTCTTCCATTTCTCCAGCGCGTTGACGGGGTTGGCCGACGTCATGTTCAGCACGTTGCTGGGCGAGGCCGAGTCGCTTCGCTCGTAGTTGATGAGCTCCACCGCGTTGCTGTTGTCAGTGGTGTCACTCATGGTCAGGCGCAGGTAGCGGACGAAGCTGAAGTCCTTGATGCCCGACTTCGCCGTGAGTGAGACCGCGAGCGCCTTCACCTCGGGGTTCAACCCCTCGGGCAGGTCGAGCGCGTCGTGCTCCTGTGAGAACGAGCGGGTCATCGAGACGTCACCGAGTGCGCCGCCGACCGGCACGCCGGCGAACGACAGGTCCTTCTGAGTGACCTCGACGTCGGGGATCTCGGCGTCGACCGAGACGCAACCGGCGGCGCCCGCGGAGAGCGCGAGCGCGCTCGCGGTGAGCGCGACGAGCGCGAGGGTGGGGCTGTGCTTCTCGGTGTTGTGCTTTTTCATGGATTACCAGAGGTAGACGATGAGGCCCAGCTTGGCCGAAGGGGTGAACGCGCGGATGATCGGGTCCTGCTTGACGGCGACCGTCGTGCTCGACGAGCTCGACGAGCCGGAGTCGGACTGAATGGCCTGGTCGATGTTGTGGACCGAGGCGCGAATGAAGCTCATGCCGCCGTGGATGAAGAACGTGACGCGGCGGTAACCGAGGTCTAGTCCCAGGTGCGCATTGGCGTAGTCGTACCCGACGCGCTCGAGCACGGCGTTCGACTGGTAGCTCGAGCCTGCGAACTTGCGAACCAGACCGTTGGCGTCACCGTCGAAGTAGTGACCGCCCTCGACGGTCAGTGACGGGCCCCAGCCGAAGGGCAGCAGCGATGCGCCCGCGCGCACGCCCGAGCTGATCATGTTGTACGTTCCGCCGCCGGTGACGCGGATCCACTTTGCCGGGCGATACACCAGCGACGCACCGGCGCCATCCGGCAGCCCGACGTCGGCCATGACACCGACCGCCGGCAGCTTGGCAGCCGGCGCCGTGACGGCCGCGCGGCTGATGGTGGCCGTTTCGCTGCTCACCGCCTCGGCGGCCCTCGCAGCGCCACCGAACGCCATGATAGCCAGACCCAGGACCGGGAGCGTCGCAAGGAGTGAGCGCGTCATTACCAAGTTACTTCGGAACAAAACAAAGTAACTTGAGATACTATTAATTTTTTGCGATAGCTCCGATGGCGGACCGCGTCCTACCTAGGTAAACTATTGGAACCAAACAGAAATTATGGGCCGCTGCTCAACGCCAACGCGTGAGGGCGAATGTCCTACCGTGGCAAGGTCGCGTGAGCCGGGGAAATAGAAGAACCGCCAAGGCACCGAGGGCGCAAGGACCCGGACCATCGAGGGTCCGGACCTGGCGTCTGCGGCGTCTTGGCGGTTTCTCTGACCCGCTAACCGTCTAGTGCGAGTGCTTCTTCAGCAGGGCCCAGTTGCCGGTCTTGCTGGAGCTGGTCGCGTGCTTCGCGGTCGTATCCTCGCTGCGGTGGCTCTCGCCGAGCGCGACGACCGAGCTGCGGCTGCGCGAAGGCGGCGCCGCGTCGGAGAATGGGTCCTTCCAGCCAGGCCGCTTCGGCTCTGCCGCGCGCTTGGAGGTGGCCTTGTTGGCCGGCGGGTCGCCGAACGGGTCACGCCATCCGGGAGGCGGCGCCGCGGGCTCCCGGCGCGCGGCCGCCGGTGCCGGACGAGCGGCCGGGACTGGACGCGGCGCGGGTGCCGCGACGCGCGCATGCGGCGCGGCTCCGCTGTCTGCGAACGGATCCGCGAAGCTGGCCGCCCGCGCCGAGCCCGTCGAGCCTCTGCGCGTGCGAGGCGCGTCGAACGGATCCGCCGACTCACGCCGATCGAAGGTGTCGGCATTCTGCGTTCGCCGGCTCGGCGTCGCTGACGCCATCTGCGGGCGCGTCGGATTGTTGCTGGTGCTGGTGGCGCCCTGCACGATGTGAATCACCCCATCGTCCTTCTTCTGCTGGCGCGCCACCACCGGCGTCGGGGCGGGCGTGGCCGGCGCGTCAATCTTGGCCCAGTCGGGCGTCTTGGCCTTGGGCGCCGGCATGTCGGGCTGCTTCTCGGCTGACTTCAGCAGATCGTCGACGCTGTCAGCCCGCTTTCCTCTCGGCTTGGGCGCCGAAGCGATCTTGTCCTTGGCCAGCAAGTCGTCGAGCCTGTCGTCGTTGTGTACGACCTTTTTCTTACCAGGCTCGCCCTTCAGCAACTTGTCGATGAACTTGTCGTCGGCCGGTTTGACCGGGGGCGGCGGCGCCGACGCTTCTTCGGTCGATAGCTTCGGCGAGATCTCGTGACCCGCGCCGTCATCGTTGCCTTTGCTCTTGGTCGACTTGCCGGCATTCTCGTCTTCCGGCGTGGCCAGAAGAACCGGCGCGGCGGCCTTTGTCGCCGGCCGCCTCGCCTCTTCCTTGGCGGCGTTCCGCTCGGCGGCGGCCTTCTCGGTGGCCGCCTTCTCGGCGGCCGCCTTGGCCAGCGCGTTGGCGCGGGCGAGGCGGGCCATCTCCGCCTTCTTGTCGTCCGGTCCCATCACATTGTTTTCCCACTGCATCTGCTTGTCGAAGTTGTCGAGGGACTGCTCCGTCGACTTCTTCTTCGCGGCGCCCTTCTTGGGGTCCGCTCCGTGCGCGCTGGACAGCGCGCCGCACATGATCATCGCCGCGGCAAGACAGGATAACTTCGACCGCATCGCAGACCTCCGCTCGGGAATTCCTATAGTGAGCCCACTATTATCGGTTCAGCACCGACACTTGCAAGCGCGTTTTCGGCATGAAACCCGTGAAACACTGCTTCTGTAGGGTGTCTTCGGGGCCGCTCGCCGGCTCATCGCCCCGGCTTTTCCGGATATTACAGGATATATCGGAGCTTTGGGCCCACATCTTGACCGCCGCGATTGACTTGCTCGAGAAATCACCTGAGAGCTCCAGGGTCCACCTGCTGGAGCCACCCGGCCAGGGCCAGCGCGCGCGCGGGATCGAGGGTTGCCGCGAAGGTCGGCATCTGGGTCCCGGGATGGGCTTGCTCCGGGTGGCGGATCGCTTCGGCGACGGCGGCCGTGGGTTGCGTGGCCAGGCCCCGCAGGGAATCGCGAAAGGGCCCGCTTGGACCGTGGCAGGTCGCGCATCCGAGCGCCTCGAATACCTCCCGCGGCGGCGCGTTCGCGGTCAGGGCCGTCGCTGCGGCGGGCGCCGCGTCCGCGCGACTGACACGAGGCACGGTCTCGAGGTAGCGGAAGACGGCTTCGATTTCGACGGCGTCGGCGAAGCGCAGGATCGGCATCGGCGATCGAATGACGGTGCCGTTTGGCGCGATTCCCGTCGAGAGTGCGGACTGGAACTGGGCCAGCGTCCAGGACCCGATGCCGGTCGCGTCGGGGGTCAGGTTGGTCGAAACGACGCGAACGCCGCGCGGGTCGGGAAACTCGAAGCCGCCGGCGAGCAAGTTGGGCGCGCCCAGCTTCGCCTCGATTTCGTCGACGCTGTCGGTGTGGCAGCCCACGCAGCCGTAGATCGCGGTCGCGAGATAACGGCCGTAGGCGGCGCTGGCGATACGAGGCGGTACCGGCACCGGCGCGTTGTCGAAGCTGCCATCGGCGGAGGGAGGCTTGGGTCCGAAAAGCGCCAGCGCGACGCGGCCCATCAGCGAGAGTCGTCCGTCGGGCATCGGTTGGTCACAGGGCGCGAAGAGCGGATCGCCGGAACGAAGGAATCCCAGCAACGCGGCGATGTCCTCGTCGCCGAGCAGCCGCGCGCGCGGCATCGTGCGGCTGAAGCGCCCGTCGGGCATCACGCCATGGCGAAGCAGGCGCGCGATCTCGCCGTCGCTGCGCCCGCCGATGCCGCGCTCGCGATCGCGCGTGAGGTTGCTCGACACGATGGTTCCGAACGCGGGAGGAAAATTGCGGATCGGCGCGCCGCACGAGCGGGACGATCCAAGCTCGGTGTGGCAGGCGGTGCAGGCGGTGCGGTAGAGCCGCGCGCCGTGAGCCACTTCCTCGGGTGAGGTCGCGCGCGCGATCGCCGGAGTCGGCGCCTGATAGCGGCGGTCCAGCCGGCGTCCGGCGACGGTGACCAGCACGACGGCAACGACGATCAGGATGCCGCCGATCGCGGCGGCCAATCTCAGAGCGACGCGTCCCAAGGTCCTTCGAATCTCGCGCGGCTGGGCATTGAGCGGGTGGTCATGAAAGCTCGGCTCGTCCGGAGCGACGCATATTAGCCGAACGATCGGGGCCGGCCAGGGTGCGCGATGCAGATTCGGCCTTACTTTTCGCTCTTGGGAGGTCGGGAGCATCCATGGATCGCGATGTGCTGATCTTGCAGATGGCCAAGGCCTTCTCGGGCCAGCCGATCATGGATCCGTCGCCGCCGCCGGATGAGCTGCGCCGGCGCGCAGCCGAAGCTCTGACGCGCGTCGAGATCTTCCTCGGCGCTGACGTGGAGCAAGCGAAGGAGGTCCTCGCGCGCGTGCTCGAGGACGTGACCTGAACCGGGCGAGCTATTCCGAAGAGGGTGGCAGGTCAGCCGGCTTGCGGACGGTGATGCGAACGAAGTCGTCCTTGATCTCGACGGTGGGCGACGTGGCCTCGTTGAGCATCAGCTTCAAGGTGGTACCTTCCGTCTCGTCCTGCTTGATCCAGAGGTTGGACAGCCCCTCTCGCCGGATCTTGTAGAAGCGCATCGTGATGAGCGGATCGGCCTTGGGCAGGTTGACGATCACGCTCTTCGGCTTGGTGTTCACGTGGTACGTCGCGCCCTCGATCGACCCCTTGATGGGAATCAGGACCGACGCCTTGGTGTCTTCGGGCGCGCTGATGTCAGGCAGGTTGCGTCGCCACGCCTCGCGCGCGATGTCCTTGTCCGACGGCTTGTCAGCCAGCGCCGCGGGCGCGGCCACGGCCGCGGCTGCCGCCTTCGCGTGATCGCCCGCGGGCGCGGTCTCCTTGACGGCGGCCGGCGCTTCAGCGGACGCGCGCGCCGTCGGCTCGGCGCCAGCCTTCTTCGCGCTCTTCTTTGAATCCGCCTTCGAATCCGGCTTGGCGTCGTCGGCGATCGCGACCACCGTCGCGGCCTTCTCCTTGTCCTTGCTCTTGTCCCTGGCCGTCTCCTTCGCCGATTCCTTCGCAACGACGGCGGCGGGCGCCGGATCGGAATCAGCAGCGGGCTTGGCGGCCTTGGCCGCGGGGCGATCGTTGACGGCGGCGGCGGGCGCCTCGGCAGCGGCCGGCGCGGCTTCATCGGCGCGCGCGGCCGGTGGCGGCGTGGGCGTCTTCGCGGCGGCCGTGGTCGCCGTGGTCGCGGCCGGCGCCGGGGCGGCGGCGTTCGGTGCCGCCAGCGCCGTTGCCGCCGGCGCCGCGGGAGCGGTCGCGGGGGCGGCATTCGCGCTCGCCGGATCGGTCGGCGCCGGGGCGGCGGCGTTCGCGGGCGGCGTCGTCGGATTCGCGGCGGCCGCCGGCGCAGCCGGCGCGGCCGGGGCTGCCGGCGCAACAGCGATCGGCTGCGCCGCTGGCGCCGTCGCGCGCGCGAGAGGCTCCGGTGCGACGTCGGCCGTCGCGCTCTTGATATGCGAGACGACCGCCAGCCCGATGAGGAACACGCCGATCGCCGTGATCAACGAAATCAACATGCCGATCAGCCGGCTGGTCCCCGAGGTGGGCGCAGACGCCGACACCGTATCTCTCGTCATGCTCATCTCACGACCTCGATTCGAGCAAGTGGTTGCAGAGCTACCTACGTCGCAGACATGAGCGTACACGAACCGTCGGGTGATTCCCAGACGCTTTCGGGCTTTGTTTTCAGCGTCAAATCGCCGTCACGACGTCGTTTTTTTGACGGACGTCTCTTTGACGGATTTGGCGTGCCCGGACAACCAATTGCGCACCTGCGGTATTAACCGCTCGCGGAGCGCGACGTCCATGCGCAGTCGCTCCAGCGTTTGCGCGGTCGCCTGCTTCGCGCCATCGATCGGATGCCGATTCAGGAACGACTCGACCTCGGTCAGGTGGCGGCGCTCCGGAAGCACCGACAACGATTCGATGAGGCGGCGAATCAAGATCGGAGAATCGGCCTTGGCGCGCACGGATTCCCATCCGTTCTGGATCAGCGCCCAGGTTTCTTCGCGCGCCGCGCGGTTGCCCAGCAACACGCCCATGTACGACGTGAAGTCCTGCATCGGCACGTCGTCGGTCATCGCCAGCTCGACGGCGCGCTTCACCAGTGACGGAGTCTCGACGCGCGCCAGCGCGTGCAGGAAGCGGCGCTTCGCTGCCGGGTCGGTCTCGGTGCGCGCCCGCCGCCGCAGCCCTTCGAAACGCGCCTCGTCGGCGCTGCGCGCCGCCGCCGTCACCACCACGTCGAGCAGGTTGGGATCCAGGGTGCCGGTCCCGCCCTCGATGTGCGTGGCGTAGCGCGCCTCGGCGTCGGCGATTCCGTCGGGCACGCGCGCCAGCAGCACGCGCGCGCGCAGCAGCGCCGCGCGGCGCAGGCGCGTCTCGTCGTCGTCCTCGGTCCCGTCGCGCTCGGCGCGCCAACCGAGGTGTCCCGCCGACTTCGCAAACAGATCGGCGATGAAACCATGGAACCGCGCGCGATCCTCGTCGCCGACGTGGCGGTGCTCGATGACCGACAGACGCGTGAGGATCTCCTCGAGCACGACATGGTCGCTCTCGCCGCCCAGCCCCGATACGAGATCGAGAAACGCGGCGACCTCGACCTTTCCGGCGCGCACCAGCGCCCACTGATCCGACACCAGGCCCAGCCGTTCCTCCGGGCCGAGCTCACCGATCGCCGATACCAACTTCGCCAGCAGCGCCGGCTCGTACGACGCGCGGAAGAAGCCGCGCCCGTGCGCGTTGGCCAGACACCAGGCGACCGGTCCGTTGGCCTCGAGCTCGACCTCGGCGGTCGGCTCGCGCAGCAGCACCGACTGCTGCTTGACGCCGGTCGCGTCGCGGAAGCGCAGCACCGCCGGCACCAGCCAGCGTGCGGGCGCGCCGGTCTCGCGCGCGTCGGGATCGGCGAAGAACCGGCGCTGCGTCAGCGTCAGGCGCGTTTTTCCGTCGGGCGCGGGCGCGCTCTTCAGCTCGACGAGCGGATAGCCCATCTGGCGGATCCAACCGTTGGCCAGCTCGACGATCGGCTGCCCCGAGGCATCGCCGAGCGCGCCCCAGAGATCGTCGGCGGTGGCGTTGCCTTCGCGGTGGCGTCGCATATAGAGACGGATGCCCTCGCGAAAGCGGTCCTCGCGCAGGAAGCCTTCGATCATGCGCAGGACCGCGCCGCCTTTTTCATAGGTGATCGCGTCGAACGATTCGCCCGCCTCCTCGGCGTTGCGCACGTCGGCGCGGATCGGGTGCGCCGACTGAAGCGCGTCGAGCACCAGCGCCGAGCCCTTGCCCATCTCGAAGTCCATCCAGATGCGCCATTCGGGCCGCCAGGCGTCGACGATCTTGTACGCCATCCAGGTCGCGAACGCCTCGTTGAGCCACAGGTCGTCCCACCAGACCATCGTCACGAGGTTTCCGAACCACTGGTGCGCCAGCTCGTGAGTGATCACCTCGGCGGCGCGCTTCTGCACCGCCAGCGGCGCCGTCGCGACGTCGAGCAGCAGCGCGACCTCGCGAAACGTGATCGCGCCGGCGTTCTCCATGGCGCCGGCCTCGAAGTTGGGGACGCCGATCTGGTCGAGCTTGCCGAAGGGGTAGGGCAGGCCGAAGTAGTCCTCGAGCAGCGGCAGCACCGCCGCTGCCGCCGTCTGCGCGAACCCCGTGAGGCCGCGCTTCTCCGGCACCGACCAGGTGAGGATCGGAATGCCGCGCGCGCTCGCGGCGTCGCTCGGCACCTGATTCCCGATGATGATCGCCACCAGGTACGAGGACAGCAGAGGCGTCGGCGCGAAGACGATGCGGCGGCGTCCGTTCGGACCCGCCTCGTCGCTGACGACGGAGCCGTTCGAGAGTGCCGTCAGTCCGGGCGCGACGTCGTCGAGCGCGATCTGCCAGACTGCCTTGAACGCCGGCTCGTCGAAGCAGGGGAACACGCGGCGCGCGTCGGCGGCCTCGAACTGCGTGACCGCGAGGTTGCCGGCGCGATAGAGGCCGCGCAGCCCGGAGCTGAAGCGCCCCGACCAGGCCAAATGCAGTTTGACGTTGCCCGCGGGCAGCGGGTCCGGAAACTCGAAGGTCAGCGTCTCGCTCTCGGCGTCGGGACGGATCGCCCCCGCGGCGACGGTGCCACCGGCCCACTCGACGACCGCGCTCTTCACGTCGAGCTCGACGGCGTGGAGTGTGATCGCGCTGCAAGGCGCCGCCAGCGTGAGATCAATCGATAGTTGTCCATCGAAGCGCGCGCCATCGAGGTCGACGCGCAGGTCGGCGCGGTAGCGGGTTGGCTTGACTTCGGGCGGAAGGCGGAAGTTTTTTCCCAGCGTCACGTGGCTCTCTTCGGTTGATCGAGGGTTCCGAATTCGGGGGGGAGCGTCATTCATACCGTAATCTAGGATTCGATGTCGGACGTTCAGAGACCCCGAGGAGAGTCGATCGCCGAGTCGGCCGCCGAGGCAGGCGCGCCGCCGCCGAGTCCCGTCGAGGCGCCCGCAGGCCACGACTCGTTCGCGCCGCTGCGCGTGGCGGGCTTTCGCTGGTTCGTGGTCAGCGTGCTGACCATGGCGATGGGCGCGCAGATCCAGGGTGTGGTGGTGGCGTGGCAGATCTACGCCATCACCCACAACCCGCTCTCGCTGGGCATGGTCGGGCTCGCCGAGGCGGTGCCGTTCATCGGGCTCGCGCTCTGGGCCGGGCACGTCGCCGATTCGCTCGATCGGCGCCGGGTCGCGCTGATCGCGCTCGTCGTGCTGTTCCTGTGCGCGCTCGCGCTGGCGCTGGTCAACCGCCCGGGCGCGCGCGGCGCGCTGCAGAGCCAGTCGCTGCGGCTGGCGATCTACGGCGTCATCGTCATCTGCGGCGCTGCGCGCAGCTTCCTGCTGCCGGCGCGCAACGCGCTCAGCGCCGAGGTCGTGCCCCGCGCTCTTTATTCTTCGTCGGTGGCGTGGCGCACCGGCGTCTGGCAAATCGCTGCCGTCACCGGTCCGGCGCTGGGCGGCCTCATCTATGGCTGGCTCGGCGCGGGCGTCGCGTATTCGGTCGCGGCGGTGTTGATGGCGGCCGCGCTCGGCGCGGTCTTTCAGATCCGCGTGCGAGACCGCGCGCCACGCCCGGCGTTCATGCCGCTCGCGCGCAGCCTGCGCGAGGGCGTGCTGTTCATCCTCGAGCGCAAGCTGTTCCTGGGCGCCATGACGCTGGATCTGTTCGCGGTGTTGTTTGGCGGCGCGGTCGCGATCCTGCCGGTCTTCGCGGAGGAGATCCTGCACATCGGGCCGCAGGGCCTGGGCTTCCTGCGCACGGCGCCCGCGATCGGTGCGGTCGTCATGTCGGCGATGCTGGCGCTGCGTCCGGCGCCACGCCGCGCGGGGCCGACCTTCTTGTGGGCGGTGGTGGCGTTCGGTCTTTGCATGATCGCGTTCGCCGTTTCGCGCTGGTTCTGGCTGTCGCTGGCCCTGCTGGCGGTCAGCGGCGCCGCCGACATGCTGAGCGTCTGGGTGCGCAGCACGCTGATCCAGACGCACGTGCCGCCGGCGATGCTGGGGCGCGTGTCGTCGGTGAATCAGATCTTCATCGGCTCGTCGAACGAGATCGGCGCCTTTGAATCGGGCGTGGCGGCGCGCCTGCTCGGCGCCGAGCCGTCGGTGATGTTCGGCGGCTTCATCACCATCGTGGTCGTGGCCGTGGTCGCGTGGTGGGCGCCCGAGCTGCGGCGCCTGGACCGGATCGATGCGCCCGACGTCTGAGCGCCTCTCGATCTCTCGATCTCGATCTCGTCGCGCGCTTCAGATCCTCGGTCGACGGTTGGTTAGTCGCTCGCTTCCTCCCCAGCGCTCGTTCCAACTCGTCGATTCAGGTCGCGACACGCCCTCGGTCGAGTCGCCGGCTTTCCGGCCGGGAGAGCGTTGCCCCCGACCGGCGGGGTGAGGGCCGCGGCCCCCGCAAGAGGAATACCCCACCCCGGGAGCGGGTGACTGACCGACGCTGGATCGAGGATAGTGATCGCGCAACGTCGCGTCCTCCCCGGGAGTCGAGTGACTCGGCAACCGTCGCTCGAGAAGCCCGCGACCGAATCAGTCGAGGCCGGTCATGCGCACGGTCTTGATGTTGACGAACTCGCGCAGGCCGAGCATGCCGAGCTCGCGCCCGTGTCCCGAGTGCTTGACGCCGCCGAAGGGGAAGCGCGCGTCGGAGATCACCTGCCCGTTGACGAAGACCATGCCGGCGTCGATCTCTGCGGCGAAGCGCTCCGCCTCGGCGCGGTCGCGCGTCCAGACGCTGGCGCCGAGCCCGAACGTGGTGTCGTTGGCCAGTCGGATCGCGCTCTCCACGTCGGGCACGCGGAAGAGGGACGCCACCGGGCCGAAGAGCTCCTCCGCGTACGCGGGCGCCGCGCGCGGCACGTCGGCGATCACCGTGGGCGCGTAGAAGAATCCGCGACGGTCGAGGCGTCGCCCGCCGGTGAGCAGGCGCGCGCCGGCCGCGACCGAGCGCTCGACCTGCGACGCGAGATCGTCGCGGATCCCCGCCGTCGCCAGCGGGCCAAGCTCCGTATCGGCCGCGGTCGGATCGCCGGCGCGCAGCGCGCCCATCGCCGTCGCGAACCGCGGCGCGAAACGATCGTAGATCGCGTCGGCGACGATGAAGCGCTTGGCGGCGATACACGACTGGCCGTTGTTGACGACGCGCGCCTGCACCGCCATCTCGACTGCGCGATCGAGGTCGGCGCTGGGCATGACGACGAACGGATCGCTGCCGCCCAGCTCGAGGACGATCTTCTTGAGATGTCGCCCGGCCTCGGCGGCGATCGATCGCCCGGCTGGCTCGCTGCCGGTCACGGTGACGGCGGCGACGCGCGCATCGGCGATCAGCCGCGGCACGACGTCGGAGCCGACCAGCAAGGTTTGAAAGACACCGTCCGGCGCGCCGGCGCGGCGAAAGAGATCCTCGAGCGCGAGCGCGCACTGCGGGACGTTCGACGCGTGCTTGAGCAGCGCGACGTTGCCGGCGGCCAGCGCCGGCGCGGCGAAGCGGATCACCTGCCAGAAAGGAAAGTTCCACGGCATCACCGCCAGCACCGCGCCCAGCGGTTGATAGTCGACACGCGCGCTTTCGTGCGCGGCGGCGGTCGCGGCGTCGTGGATCGGCTCGGCCGCCACGAAGCGCGCGCCGTTTTCGGCGTAGTAGCGGCAACCGGCCGCGCACTTCTTCGCTTCGTCGATCGCCGCGCGCAGCAGCTTGCCCATCTCCAGGGTCATGAGGCGGCCGAAGGTCTCGCTCTCCTGATCGAGGAGGCTCGCGGCGCGAGCGAGCACGCCCGCGCGCTCGCCCGCCGGCGTGCGTCGCCAGCGCGGCGCCGCCGCGGCCGCGCGCGCCAGCGCCGCTTCGATTGCGCCCGCGTCGAGGGGCGTGAACGTGCGCACGGTCTCGCCGGTGGTCGGATCGGTCGTCGCGATCGACATGGAACGGATCTTAGTGGTCGCGCGGCGCTCCGGCCAGGGGTTGACCGGATCGTGCCAGGCCCGCCGCGCTAGCGATAGAGGTCGAGGAACATCGCCGCCCAGATCATGCCCTCGTCGCAGTGATAGAGATGGGCGCGGCCGACGTAGGGCTTGCCGCCGCGGGTGTAGAGCTCGAGGTAGTTGCGGTCGCGCTCGATGAAGCTGGCCATCCGCGCGCGTTGCGCAATCATCTTGTTGCGGTCGAACTTGGCGAGCTCGCCGAGATAGATCGCGCCGAGCTGGGTCCAGCTCGGGTCGCCCTGATAGTTGGGCGTGAACATCTTCGGCACCGGCAGCTCGCTGTCGGGCAATCGGCGTTCGAAGTAGCGCAGCGGCACGGGCTCGGTGTGCCCGCGCGCCTCGAGCGTCGCGAACGCGCGCCGGCGCATCTCGGGGTCATCGAAGATGCCGAAGAAGAACGGCCAGACATTTGCGTCGCCCGACGGGAGATCGCGGCAGAGCGCGTCCCGAAAGTATTCGCCGGTCCAGTGGTGCTGCAGCATGCGGTCGCGGATGTCGTGGCCCGCGAACGGGTTGGGCAGCCGGTTGTCGCCGTCGAGCAGCTTCGACAAGAGCGCGATCATGGTGTTGGCAAACACCGTCGATCGGCCCGTCATGCAGTCGCGCGGTCCGGAGAAATAGCCGCTCGTGCGCGCCATGCCGAGCTCGGGATCGAAGACGATCTCGTGAAAGCGCGCGACCTCGCGCCGGAACAGCTCGCGGTGCCGGTCGATGAGATAGTCGCAACCCGCCGCCTGCAACGCGAACAGCGTGAGCGGCAGCGAGTCGCACGCGTACGCGTAGACGTCGCGCGGAAAACGACCATAGAAGATCGTGGTGCTCATGCGGCCCGCGCGCTCGAATCGCTCGAGCCCCCACTCCCACGACGCAATCACGCGCTCGCGGTAGCCGAGGTTGCACAGCGCCGGCGTGCACATCGCGAGATCGCGTGTCCAGAATTGCTTGAAGTGTCCCGCGGAGCCGGCGAAGTAGCCTCCGGTCCAGCAGTCTTCAATCACCGCGCGGCAGATCGCTTCGACGCTGCCGTCGTAGCGTTTCCAGCCGCGCAGTCCGCGCCAGATCGAGCGCGCGGCGACGTTCAATCCCGCCGCGAACAGCACCGGATCGAGCGGGAGTGGTGCCGCCTCGCGCGGATCCGCGGGCGGCAACTGGATTCGTTCGCGCGCGTGAGGAGCGACGAGACCAGCCTCACTTGATGACAGCTTTGGTGCGCTCACTTCTTAACCATCGGGGTCTTTTTAAAACTTCTGTATCAATCAAAAGAGTGCAAGTGACGAAAATCAGGCTTCTAGACACCGCGCAATTTGTGGGTAGAGTGCTCGATCTTTATCCGCCCACGGGGTGTTCATGACAGAGACGCGATGCGACCTTCACCTACACTCCAGCGCCTCCGTCGGAAACGACGAATGGTACACGCGGTTTTTTGGATGCCCTGAGAGCTACGCGGATCCAACTCGTCAGTACGAGCTGTGCAAACAACGAGGCATGACGCTCGTCACGCTCACCGATCACGACACGATCAGCGGCGGGCTCGAACTCATCGATCGTCCCGACTTCTTTCTCTCGGAAGAGATCACGGCGCTGTTCCCCGAGAACGGCTGCGTCATGCATGTTCTGGCGTGGAACATCACGCCGGCGCAGCACGACCACGTTCAAGAGCGCCGGCGTGACATCTATCGCCTGTCGGAGTATCTGTCGCGCGAAGGCATCGCGCACGGGCTGGCGCATCCATTGTTGAGCCCGAGCTGGCACCTGGATGCGGACACGCTCGAGAAGCTGCTGCTGTTGTTTCCGACGTTCGAGGGGCTGAACGGTCTCACCGACGCGCGCATCGAGCCGGACCTCACGACGCTGCTCGAGCGCGTGACCCCGGAGGTGATCGCGCGCCTCGCACGCAAGCACGGCATCACGCCGCACGGCGCGACACCCCATCGGAAGGCGCTGACCGCCGGCTCCGACGATCACGTGCATCGCCGCTGCGGCACGGTCTACACCGCGATCGAAGCGAGCTCGGTCACACCGGCCGCGTTCCTCGAGCGCTGCATGGCGGGCGACGGCCAGCTGGTCGGTCAGCAAGCCGACCTGAACGCGATGGCGCTCTGTGTGCAGCACACGACGTATCATCACCTGAAGCAGCGGCAGATCGATCGGCAGGACTATCGTGATCCGTTCGTGGAGATGATCGACGTCATCGCCGGCCGCGCGCAGCAGCCGGTCAAGAACGGAGGTCCCGCGCGCGACACGGGCAGCTTTCTCGCCAGCCTGCTGGCCGGCGCGCAGCGCGCGTCGTTGCCGGTCGGACGCGAGCTCGACATCCTGCGCACCGATCAGGCGCCCTCGGACGAGTGCGACGCGCGCATCATCGCCGGCATCTCGCGCCTCAGCGACGCCGTGCTCGAGGCGGCGTTGCAGGACATGCTCGCCGGCGCGCAGGACTTCGATCTCTATCGCATCTTCGGCGCCTGCCGGGATCTCGCCGGCGGGCTGGTGACGGCGGCGCCGGTCTTCTTCGCCGCGGATCACTTCGGCAAGCAAGAACAGCAAGTGCGGCGGGTGTGGGAACAGTGGACCGCGTTTCCGCTCGAGCGCCGGCACGACCGTTTGGCGGTGTTCAGCGATTCGCTGGAGCAGGTCGACGGCGTCTCGGTCTGGTGCAAGCGCTTCGTCAGCCAGGCGCGCGCGGCGGGGCGCGAGGTCTTGATTCCGTACTGCGGCGATCTGCCCGGGCACTTCGACGATCGCGCGAGCCTGCACAACCTGCCGGCGGCGACCAGCTTCACGTTGCCGCTCTATACGCGCATCCAGCTGCACGTGCCGTCGTTGATCGACACGCTGGCGTGGGTCTGGCGCGAGCGCATCTCGCACATCGAGCTGTCGACGCCCGGGCCGATGGGCCTGGTGGGCCTGCTGATCGCCAAGGTGCTGCGCCTGCCGGTCACCGCGAGCTATCACACGGAGGTGCCGGCGTTGATCCGCCCGCTGGGCGGCAACGCGTTCATGGAGCGCGCGGCGCGCCGGTACCTGGCCTGGTTCTACGCGCACGTCGATCGCGTGTTTGCGTTCTCCAGCGGCTCGCGCGACGCCCTGGTCGAGATGGGCGTGAACGCGTCCAAGCTGTCGGTGATGCCGGTCGCGATCGATCCAGAGGACTTCTCCCCGGTGCACTGCGGTGCCGGGGTGTTCGATGACCTGAACCTGGACGTCGGCGATCGGCCGGTGATCCTGAGCGTGGGCCGGATCTCGGAAGAGAAGAACATTCCGCTCATCGTCGAAGCGGTCGAGCGCTTGCAGATCCGGTCCCCGCGCCCGCTGCTGGTGATCGCCGGCGATGGACCGGAGCGCGCCGAGCTCGAGCACATGTACCGCGACCAGGAGTTCGTGCGCTTCGTCGGCCTGCAGCGCGGAGACACCCTGAAGAAGCTCTACGCCTCGGCGCGCATGTTCGTGTTCGCGAGCCGGGTCGATACGCTGGGCCTGGTCAACATGGAGGCGATGTCGAGCGGCGTCCCCGTGCTGGTTCCGTCGGACGCGTTCATCGCCGAGTTCGTGACCGATGGTCTCTCGGCCGAGTGCTACGAGTTCGGGCCGGCCGGCCTGGCGAAGGCGATCGCGCGCATCCTCGACGATCCGCGCCACGCGCAACTGCTGAGCACCAACGGCCGGCGCGCGATGATCCAGCGCTGGAACGAGGTGCCGTTCAGCCGCATATGGAAGTCGTTCACGCAGAACGCTTGAGCCTCCCGCGGCCGGCGCGCGCGCTGATCTCGCTGCACGACGTGTCGCCGCTGACGCTCCCCGACTGTCGGACCGCGCTGGAGATGTTCCGCGAGCTCGGGCTCGCGCCGCGCGATCTCACCTGCTTCGTGATTCCGTTCCACGAATCAAAGCGCGCGATCGACCAGGACGAGGAGACGCTGGCGTTCCTGCGCGAGCTCGCCGGCGGCGGCGCCACACTGGTGATGCACGGGCTCACGCACCGGATGGTCGGCCGCGCCTGGACGCCCGGCGGCTGGTTCCGCGCGCATGTGTTCGCGCGCGGGCAGGGCGAGTTCTTTCGCTGCGACGCCGCCGACGCCGAACGCCGGCTGGATCAGGCGCGGGCGATCTTTCGCCGCGCCGGGCTCGAATCGGCGTTGCGCGGCTTCATCCCGCCGGCGTGGCTGCTGTCGCGGGCGGCGCGCGACGTGGTCGACCGCGCCGGCTTCGAGTTCTACGAGCTCTATGACGGCATCGTCCACCGCGGTCGGCGCTTGGTTCCACGGGTGATCGGCTGGGGCTCGCTCGGCGAGCTCGAGGCGCGCGCCACGGCGATCTACGCGGCGGTGCAGTCGTTCCTGCCGCCCGCCGACACGCGCCTGGCGGTTCACCCCGCCGACATGGCGCGACCGAGCCAGCGGCGCGCCGTGCGCCGCGTGCTCGCGCGCCTCCTGCGCAGGCTCCGTCCCGTCAGCTATCGCGACTACCTCGCGACCGCGTGATCGCGCGCGCGCTTCACTGACCGCGGATGCCCGCCAGCACGATCGCGCGCTCTTTCAATCCGTGCGAGAGCACGCGCATCACCTTGTCGTCGATCTCCAGCAGGCCGCGCCCCTGCACGCACGCCTCCTCGGCGTGCGTCGGGTTCGACGGGCCGATCGTCAAGCCCAGGCGCTGCGCGAGCGCGACGGCGAAGCGGACGAGGTTGCTGAGCTTGCGGGGCCGCGCCACGTCGAATTCGCCCGATGCTTCGATGGCCTCGGCGATCGGGTGCGCCAGGTGCCACTTGCGCAGCAGCGCCGCGCCGAACTGGCGGTGGCTCGCCTCGATGGCCGCGATCCAGACCGCCTCGCTGATGGGCTGGCGCTCACCGGCGCGCATCATCTGCTGCTCGATGTCGATCAGCAGCGCGCCGACCAGCGGCTTGCCGATATTGTGCAGGAGGCCGGCGAGATACGCGTAGGTCGTCTCGGAGTCGCGCGCGAGGAGCTCACAGAGGTTGCCCGCGATCAGCCCCGCGCCGATCGACTGCGGCCAGATCCGGCGCAAAGCCTCCTTCACCCGGGTCTGCTGGCGCCCCTCGAGGACGTCGCGGGCCGCGAACTCGACCAGCGCGTCGTGCATCCCCTCGGTGCCGAGGCGCGCGATCGCCATGTCGAGCGTCGTCGCCGGCATCAGGCTGGGGAATGCGGCGCTGTTGGCCAGGCGCATGACCCGCGAGCGCAGATGCGGCACCTGATTGATGGTCTTCGCGACCTCGGTGAAGCCCAGGTTCGATCGGCGCAAGAGCTCGAGGCAGCGCTCGGTGACCTCGGGGAGCGCCGGGAGCTCGACGCGGCCGGTGGCGAAGCGCTCCTGCACCAGGTTCACCAGCTTGACCGCCTGCTCGTGCGCGGTGTCGACGGCGTCGATGTCGACGGTGGCGTTGTCCTCGGAGGCGCGCCTCGGCGGGCTCGCCACCGGACCGCGCGGCGCGGGCGGGGGCGCCGGCGCGGGGCGCGAGTCCATCGGCACCGGCCGCGTGATCGAGCGCTGTCGGCCGTTGACCACGTTGACCGCGGGGCCGCGCACGGGCGCGACCTCCAGCGCCTCGCGCATCTCCTTCATGCTGGCGAAGCGATCCTTCGGTTGCTTCGCGAGCGCGCGCATCACCACCGCGCTCATTGCCGCCGAGACGTGGCTGTTCACGTTCGACGGCGGGATCGGCGCCTCGCTGACGTGGCACACGATCAGGCGCCCGAGCGTATCGCCCACGAACGGCTGGCGCCCGGTGAGCGCTTCGTAAAGGACGACGCCGAGCGAATAGATGTCGCTGCGCAGATCCAGCGACGCCTCGCCCAGGCATTGCTCGGGCGACATGTACGCGGGCGTTCCGATCACCGTCCCGGTCTTGGTGTGGTGCCCGACCGGGGAGCTCCCGCCCAGCAGCTTCGCAATGCCGAAGTCGAGCACCTTCACGAAGTCGGGATAGTCGGGGTGGTTGCGCAGGAAGATGTTCTCCGGCTTGACGTCGCGGTGAACCATCCCCTGCTCGTGCGCCGCGCCCAGCGCCGACGTCACCTGGCGGAAGATCCGGACGACCGTGGCCTCGTCCAGCGTGCGCGCGCGGAGCAGGCGCGCGGCGAGCGTCTCGCCCTCGAGCAGCTCCATCACGATGCAGTAGTAGTTGGAGAACTGCCCGAAATCGGTGATCTCGACGATGTTGGGATGGCGGAT
This sequence comes from uncultured Myxococcales bacterium, assembly GCA_964571275.1. Taxonomy (GTDB): domain Bacteria; phylum Myxococcota_A; class Polyangia; order Fen-1088; family Fen-1088; genus DASRQZ01. The sequence goes on along the minus strand of CAZNCQ010000049.1, from coordinate 13,202 downwards.
GTCATTCACCAGCCGCGCTTCGGTGAAGAAGCGCGAGACCGACTCTTCGTCCGAGGAGATGTCCGGGTTCAGGATCTTGATGGCCGCCTTGCGCCCGATGAGCGAATGGCGCGCCAGGTAAACCTTCCCCATCCCACCTTCCCCCAGCAGGGAGGTGATCACATAGGAGCCGACCGACTGACCGATCAACGCGCTCCTCGACCCCTCGGCATTGGCCAACGCCACATTCGCTATTTCGTCAAACCTCGCGCGCAACTAAAGGTCTCGGCGCGGTCCGCCGAACCGGTGAGGGCTTGTGCTGCCACACGGTTTCGATCGGCCTGGGGGCGGGGACATGCTAGCTGCCGACGAGGCCATCGCGGGCGGAGATCCGTTACGGGCCGCCGTGGCCCACCGCCTGGCCGCCGGGCAGCTGAGCTTGCCCATGCTCCCGCGCGTGGCGAGCCAGGTGATCGCGCTGGTCGGCAACCCGACCACCGACGCGAACCGCCTGTCGGAGCTGATCCACCGTGACCCGGCGCTCGCAGGTCAGGTCCTGCGCATAGCGAACTCACCCGCCTACATGCCGCGCATGCCGATCGTGTCGCTGCAGCAAGCTGTATCGCGGCTGGGACTGAACATCGTCAGCGAGATTGCGTTCGCGGCGTCGTTGCAGAGCGGCGTGTTCCGCGTGCCTGGTTACGAGTCGGTGCTGAACCAACTCTGGCGGCACGCGCTGGCGTCGGGCGCCTTCGCCAAGGAGATCGCGCGCGTGCGCCGCCTCAACGTCGAGAGCGCGTTCCTGTGCGGCCTGCTTCACTCGGTGGGGAAGCCGGCGTTGCTCCAGCTGGTGAACGACGTCGTCAAGAGCAACTCCATGCGCGTCGGGCCGATCGCGCTCCTGGCGCTCCTCGAGGACCTGCACACGATCGTCGGCGTGCGCATCGCCGAGCAATGGTGCCTGCCCAAGCCCGTCGCCGCGTCGATCGAGCACTGCACGGCCTACGCCCGGGCCGGCGGCTTCCGTCAGGAAGCGATGATCACGTTCCTGGCCGATCGGCTGGCCACCCACTCGCTGGAGCCGGCTCGGCTCGGCGGCGACGACGGCTTTCGCGATACGCCCGCGATCGCGGACCTGAACTTGTACCCCGACGACGTGACCGGCCTGCTCGCACGGCGTGAAAAAGTGCTGGAGCTGGTCGCGGCGATGGTTGCATGAGCGTCCCGGCCGACGCGCACGCGTTCGACGTGCTCGTGCTGGGCAGCGGTCCGGCGGGACAGAAGGCCGCCGTACAGGCGGTCAAGGCCGGCCGCCGCGTGGCGCTGGTCGAGCAGGAGGCCGGCGTCGGCGGCATGTGTGTGCACCGTGGGACGATCCCCAGCAAGACGCTGCGCGAGACGGCGTTGCACCTGTCGCGCCTGCGCCGCAGCGCCGCGTTGCTGGATTTCACGATGAAACCCGACATGGAGGTCGCGGCGCTGACCTCGCGACTCGACGAGGTCGTCAAGGCCCACGTCGCCTACATGGGCCGACAGATGGAGCGCAACGGCATCCGCCTGTTCCACGGACGCGCGCGGTTCGTCTCGGACCGCGCTGTCGACGTGCAATCGGTCAACGGATCGACGCGTCGGATCGCAGCCGACACGATCTTCATCGCCACCGGCTCGCGCCCGCGCACGCCGCCCGAGATCGGGATCGACCACGAGAACATCCTCGACAGCGACTCGATCCTGTCGATGCTCTACCTGCCGGCGTCGCTGACCGTGCTGGGCAGCGGCGTGATCGCCTGCGAGTACGCATCGATCTTCGCGCACCTCGGCGTCGCGGTCACGATGATCGACCGCGCCGATCGGCCGCTCAAGTTCATGGACGCCGAGCTGGTCGGCAAGTTCGTAGACGACTTCGAGCGCAGCGGCGGACGCTTTTACGGCGAGCGCAACATCTCGTCGGTCGCGTGGGACGGTTCCTCCAAGGTTGTCGCGCGCCTCGGTAGCGGTGAGGTCGTCGAGAGCGACAAGATGCTGGTCGCGCTCGGGCGCGCCGCCAACGTCGAAGGGCTGGCGCTGGAGGCGGCCGGGCTCAAGGCGAATGCGCGCGGGTTGCTCGAGGTCGACCAGCACTGCCGCACGGCCGTGCCGCACATCTACGCGATCGGCGACGTGATCGGCCCACCGTCGCTGGCCGCGACGGCGATGGAGCAGGGGCGCCGCGCGGCTTGCCACGCTCTCGGCCTTCCGCCCGGGAGCCCGGCCGAGATGATCCCGATCGGCATCTACACGATCCCGGAGATGGCGTGCGTCGGGCTCGGCGAGGAAGAGGCGGCCAAGCGCTACCCCGGCCGGATCCTCGTCGGGCGCGGGCGCTTCGAGGAGATTGCGCGCGGCCAGATCTCCGGCGTGCAGGACGGCCTGCTCAAGATCATCGCCGATCCGAGCGGCCACAAGCTGCTGGGTGTGCACATCGTGGGCGAGGGTGCGACCGAGCTCATCCACCTCGGCCAGATGGCGCTGCTCACGGGCGCCAGCATCGAGAGCTTCGTCGAGAACATCTTCAATTTCCCGACGCTGGCCGAGGCCTACCGCGTGGCCGCGCTCGACGTGCTCGAACAAAGTCGGTGAGGTCCGCGCACGCCGGGCGCCGGTTCACCGCTTCCGATCCATGGCGCGGATCCTAGTCGTCCGTGGCGACCGACAGAACCCCGGCGCCGCGGATCGCGTCGGTCTTGAGCGCGAGCAGCGCGCGATTGGCCTCGGCGAGCGGAAACACCTCCGTGTGTGTGCGGACCGGCAAGCGCGCGGCCTCGCGCAGGAAGGCGTGGCCGTCCTCGCGCGTGTTGTTGGCCACGCTGCGGACGACGCGCTCTTCGTAGAGAAGATCGTAGGGCAGCTCGGGAATCGGGCTCATGTGGATGCCGCCGAGCACGACGCTGCCGCCCCGATCGGTCGCCTTCAGCGCGGCCGGCACGATCTCCCCCGCCGGGGCGAAGATGATGGCGGCGTCGAGCGGCACGGGCGGTGGATCCACGGTGTCACCGACCCAGGTCGCGCCCAGCTCGGCGGCCAGCGCTTGGTGGCGCGTGCGATCGCGCGTGCAGACGTAGACCTCGGCGCCGCGTCCGCGCGCCAGCTGCAGCGCCACGTGCCCGGCGGCGCCGAAGCCGTAGATGCCGATCCGCGCGCCGGCCCAGCTGCCGATGCCGGTCAGGCGCAGCGCGCGGTAGCCGATGATCCCCGCGCACAGCAGCGGCGCGGCCGCGCGATCGCCGAACCCGTCGGGCAGGGGGTAGACGAAGTCGGCGCGCGCGGTGCACAGCTCGGCGTAACCGCCGTCGACGGTCCAGCCGGTGAAGTCGGGGTCGATGCACAGGTTCTCGCGGCCCGACAGGCAGAAGCGGCAGCGGCCGTCGGTGCGGTGCAACCAGGCGACCCCGACGCGCTGGCCCAGCGTCAGCCCGTGCGAGGCGCCGGGCGCGGCGAGGTTGCTGCCGAAGGCGGCGATCTCGCCGACGATCTGGTGGCCGGGGATGATCGGCGAGCGGCGCGACGGCAGCTCGCCCTCGACGACGTGCAGGTCGGTGCGGCAGATGCCGCAGGCGCGCACGCGCAGCAGCACGTCGTCGGGGCCGGGCACGGGCGCCGGCACATCCTCGAGCGACAGGGGCGCCGACGCGATCGGAGCGCTGTGGTGCAGAACGGCGGCGCGCATCAGTGATATCCGTGGTAGGCGCGGATGATCGCGAACGCCGCGATGGTCAGGGTCGCCGACGCACCGATGAGCGCCCCATCGAGCCAGCGCGGCAGCCGCTGCGGCCAGCGCGCGCGCGCGAGGCCGATGGCGGCGCCAGAGATGAAGCCCCCGATGTGGGCTGCGTTGTCGAGGTCGAGGAAATAGCCGAGCACGAGGACGAACACGAGGTTCATCGCCAGGTTGCGGGCGATCCCTTTCTGTTGAGTTCGCCAGGCGTAAGCCGCGGCGAGACCGATGAGGCCCAGGATTGCGCTCGATGCTCCCGCCGACGGAACGATGTGCTGGCGCCAGGTGTTGAACGCCGTCGTCGTCATGTTGCCGAATACGCCGGTGACGACGTACGCCGCCGCAATCGGGCCGGAGCCGATGGTGCGCTCCGAGACCGCGCCGATCTGGGTCAACACCCACATGTTCATTCCGATGTGCACCAGGTTGAAGTGGACGAACGCAGCGGTCAACCAGCGCCAGTGACTAACGGCTTGTCCCGTCCCGACGATGTTGACGCCGAAGTAGGTCATCGTCGCGGGCTCGAACCCCGCGGGGGTGCCGCTGACAATGGCCATCCAGACATAGATCGCCAGGTTGGCGACAACCAATGCCAGGGTGACCGGCGCCTCGCGCAAGCGGCGCAACCAATTCATCACCGCACAGTCTAAAGGGCAATCGACCGCGAAGGGCCAAGGGGAATTTTCTTTTCGGGCAGGCCGTTGTCACTGATGCAGGCGTGGCTTCGCCGAGCCGCCGGCGACGAGCGGAGCTCGACGGAGCTGGGCCTGGGGACCCACCGACGCTTGACAGCAAGTAGCTCCAGGTACAAAGGAACCAGATACAAAGGAACAATGATGACGACTGACACGACGCCTCGACGATTGACGCGGACATCGACCGGGATTTGGAGCTCGAACTGGGGACGCTTCGCGGCGCTGGCGTTGGCGGTCGGGGTCGGAGCCGGCGGAGTCGCCACCACGCGCTTCGCCTCGGCGGCGGGCGCGGCCGCGGTGACGCCCAAGACCGAGACGCCGAACGAGGCCAAGGTGCTGTCGCACGCGTTCTCGTCGGTGGCCAAGGCGCTGGCGCCGTCGGTCGTGCGCATCGAAGTCGAGGTGGGTGCGCCCGCGACCGCCGAGCGCATGCACGGCCGTGGAGTGCCCAATCCAGGCCAGGGCGGCGACGACGACGACAACGTCCCGCCGTTCTTTCGGCGCTTCTTCGAGTTCGGTCCGGGCGAGGGCGGCGGCATGCCGAGCCCGGGCCCGAGCCATGGCGTCGGATCGGGATTCATCCTCGACACCAGCGGTAACATCGTCACCAATCGCCACGTGATCCAGGGGGCGACGAAGGTCACCGTGACTCTCAATGACGGCAACGAGTATCCCGCCAAGGTCATCGGCAAGGATGCGCAGACGGACGTCGCGGTGGTGCGGCTGGAGAAGCCGCCGGCGAACCTGACGGCGGCACGCCTGGGCGACTCCGAAAAGCTGGAGGTTGGCGAGTGGGTGGTTGCGGTCGGGAGCCCGCTCGGGCTGGAGCAGACGGTGACCGCCGGCATCGTCAGCGGCAAGGGCCGCCCCGGTCGTCACGTTCAGATGTCCGGCAAGCGCGTGCGCGGCTACATCCAGACCGACGCGAAGATCAACCCCGGCAACTCGGGCGGTCCGCTGGTCAACCTCGACGGCGAGGTCGTGGGCGTGAACACGTTGATCCAGGTCGGCGCGGGCGGCAGCTACGGGTTTGCCATTCCCGTCAATGAAGTGCGGCGCGTCGCCCAGGTCCTGCTCAAGGAAGGACACGTCCGGTACCCATACCTCGGGATCATGCTGACCGACGTCAAGGATCTCGACGACGCGCAGAAGGCGAAGCTGGGCAAGAACCTGCCGCCCTCGGGCGCCGTCGTTGCCGAGCTGACGCCGGGCGCGCCCGCGGGCAAGGCCGGCATCCGGCCCGGTGACGTCATCACCGGCATCAATAACCAGAAGGTCAACAATTCGTCGGACGTCGTCGACTACGTGTCGTCGCAGAACATCGGGTCGAACGTGACCTTGCGCTACGACCGCGACGGCAAGGCAGGCGCGCTCGCCGTGACGCTGGGTGAGCTCCCCGACGAGGATGCTCGGCAGCCCGAGGCGTCGGGCAAGATCGGCATGGCGCTGCAGACGCTGTCGCCCGACGTCGCCGATTCGCTGGGCATGGATCGCAACACCAAGGGCACGGTGATCACGGACGTGCTCGCGGGCAGCCCCGCCGAGCGTGCCGGCCTGAAGCCGGGCGACGTCATCGTCGAGGTCGATCGCCGCAACGTCAGCAGCGCCGAGGAGGCGATCCAGGCGTTACGCGTGCCGCAGAAGAACGGGCACTTGCTCCGGGTGCGCGGTGCTTCGGGGACCCGCTTCGTCACCGTCAAGTAAACGCCTCACCTGCCGTCCGCAGCCTCGCCCGGCGTCACCTCTTCTGCCTCGCGTTCCCATGATTAGCTTGGGCACGCGAGGCAATGGATGGGTGGTCGACGGTGCATCTGGGCCGTGACCGCGGCGGCGATCGCGCTGTCGCTGGGCGCGGGTGACGGTCGCGCGTCGGCCGAGAGCGCCACCCTCGATGGCGATTCCGGCGGCCCAGCGCGCCTCGGTCGCGCGCTGGCGGCGGCGGCCGAGACCGCGGCGCCCGCCGTGGTCCGCATCGAGATCTGGCGCGACGGGCGCGGCGTTTCGAGCGCGTCGGGCGTCGCCATCGACACGCTCGGCGACGTGGTCACCGGCGCCGACGCCGTCGCCGATGCGCACGCATTGCGCGTCGTGCTCGCTGACCGTCGCGCGCTCCCGGCGCGCCTGCGCGGCGCGGATCCGCACAGCGGCGTCGCCGTGCTCCAGGTCGAGCACCCGCCGCGCGACCTGGCCGTCGCTCGCTTCGCTGATTCGGACCTGGTCGAGCTCGGCGAGTGGGTCCTGGCGATCTCTCGGCGCGGCGACGGCATCGTCCAATCGACCCGCGGGCTGGTGAACGGCCGGCGGCGCGAGCCGCGCGAGACCCCCCTCTCGGCGGCCACCGGCGGGCGCGATTCGTTCTCGACCGACGTGTCCCTCGGCGGGCAGAACCCCGGTGGCGCGCTGGTGAATCTGGACGGCGAGGTGGTCGCGCTGGCGGTCGGCCCGCAGGGCCTGCCGATCAATCGCGTGCGGCGCGTGGCGCAGATGATCCTGGCGCGCGGCGAGGCGCGCTACCCGTACATCGGCGTCTTGCTGGTCGACGTCCAGGAGCTGGATCCGCGCGATCGCGCGCAGCTCGGTGACGCGTCGTCGGGGGAGGGCGCGGTCGTGAGCCACGTCGTCGCCGGCGCGCCCGCCGCCCGTGCCGGCCTGCGCCCGGGCGACGTGATCACCGCGGTCGATCACCTCGAGACCCACGTCGCCGATGAGGTGGTCGCCCGCGTCTCCGACCACGACGTCGGCGAGCGCGTGACGATCGGGTTCACGCGCGGCGGCGAGCCGCGTACGGTTCAGGTCGGGGTGGACGCGCTGCCGCCGCCAGCTTCGGCGTCGCCGCGCGTGAGGACCAGCTGGGTGATCTCGGCGGGCGCGCCGAGCCGCATCGGCGGCCCCCAGTAGCCGGTGCCGCGGCTCACGTAGACCTGCGCGCCCTGGTGGCGGTGCAACCCGGCGACGAACGGTTGCTGCAGGCGAACGAGATAACTGAACGGCCAGATCTGCCCGCCGTGGGTGTGCCCGGAGAGCTGCAGCCCGATCCCGAACCGCGCGGCCGCGAACACCGACTTCGGCTGATGCGCCAGCAACACCACCTCGCGCGCCGGGTCGAGCGCCGCCAGCGCCTTGTCCAGGTTCTCGCCGTGTCCGGGCTCGGCGAAGCGCGCGCCCGAGCGGTCGTCGACGCCCGCGAGGTCGAAGCTGGCGGCGCCGTCGCCGATGGAGACGCGTTCGTTGCGCAGGCAGCGGATGCCGAGGCGCGTGAGCTCGGCGATCCAGGGCGTGGCGCCCGAGAAATACTCGTGGTTGCCGGTGACGAAGTAGACGCCGTGGCGCGCGCGCAGCTCGGCGAGTGGCGCGACCGCATCGCGGAGCTCGTCGACGGTGCCGTCGACCAGATCGCCGGTAATGGCGATCAAGTCCGGATTGAGCGCGTTTGCGTGTGCCACGATGGTTTCGATGAACGCGCGCCCAATCGTGGGTCCAACGTGGATGTCGGTCAGCTGAACCAACGTGAATCCGTTCATCTCCTTGGGCAAACGCGACAGCGTCACCGGAACACGCTTCACCGCCACCGGCCCCAGCGCGGAGCGTAGCGCCGCCGCGGTCAACACGCCCGCCACGATCGTGACGACGCCCGCGACGCCGCGTGCGAACAACGTGCGCCGTCCGAGATCGACCGGCAGCGGCTGCGCGCGCAGTTTGTGACCGACAAAGAGGACCAACCTGAGGATGTCGCCCCCCAGCAACAGAAAGAAGAGGAGCATCGCCACGCCCAGCCAGGTGTAGAACGGCCAGCTGAAGATGCGCGCGGCGGCCGGCCAACGCCGGATCACGAGCCGCATCAGTGGCAACCCCGTGGCGAGCACGATCAACCCGGCCAGCATCACCCCCGCCCACGGCTGCGGAACGTGCGTGTCCCGAACCAGGCGGGCCCAAATGTAGTAGTGCAGCCCGCCGAGAACTGCGATCACCACGGCAAAGAAGGCGACGAAGCTCATTGCGCGCATCGCCGTCGTGCGTTCCACCGTGTGTTCAGGCTCGTCACCGCCGTCGGTTTCCATTGTGAAACGAAGCGCAACGTCTTGATTCAGTTGATTGGTCGTTAACATTCATCGCGGGCCCTGCCGACTGGTTGATGTTTGCTCGTTTGACGTTTGCAACACTGGATGTTTGAGAGTAGTCTGCGCGCCGTCAAGAAACACCAGGAGATTTAGTAATGGCGCGAGCTTCCTCGTCTTCCTCGTCCTCTTCCGATTCGTCTTCGCAGATCCGTCACATCGTCGGTGACTTCGTTGGCCAACTCTCGGCGCTGATCGAGCAGGATGCCGTTGCGCGTGCGCGCGAGGCGATCCTCTCGGCGTTTTCTGGAGGCGACGCGCCCAACCTCACGCCGAACGGAAAGCGGCGCGGGCGACCCCCGGGCTCGGGCCGTCGCGTCCCAGGAGCGGTCCTGGCGCTGGCCGGCGTCATGGGGCGCAAGCGGACGCGCCGGAAGGCGCCGATCCAGCTTTGCCCGGTCCCAGGATGCACGAACCGGGCGGCGCCGGTCTTCGGAATGGTTTGCGCCAAGCACAAGGATCTCTCCAAAACCGAGATTCGGAAATTCCGTGAAGCGCGCCGGGCGCAGCGAGACAACGGCCAGGGCAGGGCGCCCCGGGGAACAGAGAAGACCAAGGCGCGCCGCAAGCCCATCAAGCGGAAGGCACGCGTCGTGCGCGCGGCGCCGCGCAGCGCCACGCCTCCCCCCCCCAAGTTGGCCGCCCCCAAGCCCGCCGCGACGGCTTGAACGGCTCGAGGCTCTGTCTCGCGCTGTGCCGATTGACCTACGGCGCGGGTTACAGTTTCACGCCGACTGTGGCGTCCGCGCCACGGGGGATGGTCCTGACGGGCTCGATGGGCCGGAAGTGCCGCCGAACCGCGCTCTAGAAATTGGCATCAGCGTTGCGTTCCTGGGCTTGCGTAAAGGAGGCCCGGAATGTCCATCGCTAACGTGCCGCTTGACTTCAACGGACTTGGCAAAGCCCGCAAGACCGTCGCCCCGGTCGCTACGGAGCTGTCTGCGCTCTCGGGTTGTGCCGCCTTCGCCGGCGCCGACCAGACCACCCTTCAGGCGCTCGGCCAGGCGTGCTCGGTACGCCAGGTTGCGCGCGGTGCGACGCTCGTCGCCGAGGGGAGCGTCATCGACCACGCCTTCCTGGTCCTTCGGGGCCGCGTCCGCGCCGTCCGTCGGGGCGAGAGCGGCCGCGAGATCACCCTCGAGGTCTTCCGTCCAGGCGACCTGATCGGCGACGCGTTGCTGGCGCCGGACCAGCCGCTCACCAACGAGTGGGAGGCGGTCGAGCCGACGGCAGTGCTGGTCATTCCGCGTGAAGCGATCTTCACGCACCTGCGCGCGCTGCCCGAGCTGCCCATGACGCTGGGCCGCATGCTGGTCGCTCGCCTCAACCGGTCAAAGGACATGGCGGTCGCCCTCGCGCTGTCGGATGTCGAGGATCGCGTCATCGGGGCGCTGCGCCTGCTCGGCCGCCAGGAGGGCGAGGGGCAGGAGGTCCCCGAGGGATTGCTCATCCGCCACCGTCCGACGCAGCAGGAGCTGGCGAACCGCATCGGCGCCTGCCGCGAGACGGTGTCGCGGATCGTGTCCGATCTGACCCGCCGCGGGTTGGTGACCCCGCAGGGCCGTTCGCTGCTGCTGAGCAAGCGCCTGGTCACCGGCGAGGGCTGAGCCGCGCGTCGCGGACTGGGAACTCCAGGGTTCCCAGTCGGTCGTGTGCCTCACGGTGGCGGCACGCGGTGACGGTATTCCGCGCGCGTCTCGGCGCGATCGTCGCGAATCGCTCGGGAGAAATTGACGATCCGCGCGACGCGGATGAAACTACACCGGTTTTGGCCAGCAGTCCCAGACGCAGTGGTGGAGCGGCCGGTCACGCTCCGTTGGCCGAAGTCGACATCCGCACATCGATCCGGCCCACGGTGGCCGAGATCGATCTGTGCGCGATCACCGACAACCTGGCCCGCTTGCGCGCCACCGTCGGCGCGCAAGTGGCGATCTGGGGTGTGGTGAAGGCCGATGCCTACGGTCACGGCGCGGTCGCGGTCGCGCGCGCCCTGGAACCGGTAAGCAACGCGCTGGCCGTCTCGCTGGTCGAAGAGGGTCTCGAGCTGCGCGCCGCGGGGATTCGGCTGCCGATCGTCGTGCTGGGCGCGTTCTACAACCGACACCAGGACGACGTTCTCCACGAAGGGCTGACCCCCGTCATCTATGACACCGGCGACCTCGACCGATTCGCAACCTCCGCCGCTCGCCTCGGCCGGCGGGTCGCCGTTCACCTCAAGGTCGACACGGGGATGAGCCGGCTCGGATTCTCGGTCGCCGACCTGCCCGCGGTGCTCGATCGCGCGCGCGGACTGCCCTCGATCCAGGTCGCGGGCCTGGCGACCCACTTCGCGTCGGCCGACGGCGCGAATCCCCAGATCACGCTCGAGTCGCTCGCGCGCTTCCAGGACTGCGTCGCCCTGGCGGGCGCGCGCGGCTTCGGCGCGCTGACGCTCCATGCGGCGAACAGCGCCGCGGCCGTGCGGTTTCCGCAGGCGCGCCTTCATGCCGTGCGGCCCGGGCTCGCGCTCTACGGCGCTTTGCCGTCGGCCGAGGTCGCGCTGCCGGGCCTCCGGCCGTCGTTGAGCCTGATCACGCGCGTCATGGCCCTGCACGACATCGCGCCGGCGACGCCGGTCAGCTACGGCGGCACCTGGCGCGCCTCGCGCCCGTCGCGCATCGCGACCCTCCCCATCGGGTACGCCGACGGTTATCCTCGACACGTGCAAGGAGCGATGACGTTGATCCGCGGGAGCCGCGCCCCGATCGTGGGCGCCGTCTGCATGGACATGCTGATGGTCGACGTGACCGACGTCCCCGGCGTGGCGCTCGGCGATCGGGTGACGCTGATTGGCCAAGATCGCAAGGACGATCGCAAGGACGATCGCAAGGACGATCGCAAGGACGACGGCCAGCAAGGTCGCAAGGACGATCGCAAGGACGACGGCCGCGACGAGATCACCGTCGACCAGGTCGCCGCCTGGGCGGGCACGATCAGCTACGAGATTCTGTGCGGCATCTCGAAGCGCGTGCCGCGCATCTACACCGGCGGGCGCGGCGATTCCGGCGGCCCGGCCGCGGCGGCTCCATGAACGAAATCTCGGCCGAGGTTCCGGGGCAGGGGCCGGCAGCCACCGACGACCGCATCACGCTCAAGGGGGCGGTCGAGACGGCGCTGACGCCGTTGTGGATCTTCTTCGGCTACTTCGGCGAGCATTCGATGCTGCTGTTCCAGTCTTTCGTGTGGCTCTTCCGCCGGCCGTTCCGGCTGCGCCTGTTCCTGGAGCAGATGCACTTCGTCGGTGTGGGCTCGCTGCCGATCATCATGCTGGTCGGCCTGTTCTCGGGCGCGGTCGCGGCGCAACAGGCGATCAACGCGCTGGCGATCTTCAATCAAGAGCGCTTCGTCGGCGCCACCGTCGGCCTGTCGCTGGCGCAGGAGCTGGCGCCGGTCTTCACGGCGCTGATGATCACGGCGCGCGCCGGTTCGGGCATGGCGACCGAGCTCGGCTCGATGCGCATCACCGAGCAGATCGACGCGCTCAACACGTTTGCCGTCAATCCGATTCAATATCTGGTCACGCCGCGGATCGTGGCGACGATCATCATGATGCCGGTGATGACGATGGTGTTCAACATCGTGGGGCTCGGCGGCGCGTACTTCTATTCGATCGTCATCAAGCAGATCGACCTCGGAGAGTTCATCGAGTACTTCACCTTCTGGACCGATCCGAAGGACTACATCATCGGCGCCAGCAAGGCGGTGGTGTTCGGGATCTCGCTGTCGCTCGCGTCGTGCTTCCAGGGCTTCAACGCGCGCGGCGGCGCCAAGGAGGTCGGGCTCGCGACCACGCGCGCCGTGGTGTCGGGGTCGGTGTCGGTGCTCGTGCTCGATTTCTTCTTGATCGACATCTTTCATCTCTTGTGGCCGTACAAGTCATGAGGCCGCCCGCCAAGCCCCCCTCCGGCAAGCCGCCCGCGGCGCCTCCCGCCGACAAGGGGGCTTCCAAACCGGCGTCGCCTGCCGAGCCCGAGTCGGCGGATCCGTCGGTCAAGAGCGCGCGCTGGCAGATCCGGGTGCGCGACCTGAACAAGACCTTCGGCCCGCAACACGTTCTCCGCAGCGTGGATCTCGACATCGAGCGCGGAAAGACCAACATCATCATCGGAGGGTCGGGGCAGGGAAAGTCGGTGCTGATGAAGCACCTCATGGGCTTGCTCAAGCCCGAGGAGGGGCATATCTGGGTCGACGGCGTCGATCTGGTGCCGATGAACGACGTCGAGCTCGGACGCATCCGTCGCAAGTTCGGCATGGTGTTTCAGTACGCGGCGCTGTTCGACTCGATGAACGTCGTCGAGAACATCGCGTTCCCTCTGCTGGAGAGGTACAGTCTCTCGCGCGAAGAGGTGATGGAACGGGTGAGAGATCTGCTGCGACGGCTCGACCTGGGCGACGTGCCGGGCATCGAGCAGAAGTTCCCCGCCGAGCTATCGGGCGGCCAGCGCAAGCGCGTGGGGCTCGCGCGCGCCCTCATCGACCGGCCGGAGATCCTGCTCTATGACGAGCCGACCACGGGTCTGGATCCGATCGCGACCAAGAACGTCGACGAGATGATCCGGCGCACAGCCGATCAGTTCAACGTGACGTCGGTCGTGATCTCGCACGACATGGCGTCGACGT
>CAZNCQ010000048.1:0-32079 GCA_964571275.1 uncultured Myxococcales bacterium | reverse complement strand
GGATCGGTCGCTTCGAGGCGGCCGCTGGTGGAACGCTCTTCCTGGACGAGATCGGAAACCTGTCGCCGTCTGGACAGGCGAAGCTGCTCCGCGTGCTGCAGACCGGCGAGTTCGAGAGGCTGGGCTCGAGCGTCACGCGCAAGTCCGACGTCCGCGTCGTGAGCGCGACAAACGTCGACCTCAAGCGCGCGATCGCCGCCGGGACATTTCGCGAAGATCTCTTCTTTCGTCTCAACGTCATCGAGCTGCAGGTTCCGCCGCTCGCCGATCGCCCCGACGACATCCTGCCCCTCGCGGAGCACTTCCTCGCGACTCTCCCCGGACCCGATGGCGCTGGCACCTTCCGCCTCGGCGAGGCCGCGCGCGACGCTCTCTTGCAACACGAATGGCCGGGGAACGTTCGTGAGCTCCAGAACAAGATCCATCGCGCGATGCTCGTCTGCGGGGGCGGCGTGATCACGCCGGAGCACCTCGATCTGGCCCCGGGAAGCCTTCAGTCACCCACGACGGGGCCTCGGGCTTCGGCCTCCACGCGCAACGCCGCGACGCCCGATTCGTCGCCTCGGGCGGCGGGCTCAGGTTCCGATCCCACGCATCCGGATCGAGCGGTGGTCGAAGACGCGCTCATGAGAGCGGGTGGGATCGTCTCGAAAGCGGCCGCCGAGATGGGTATCTCCCGCCAGGCTCTCTACCGTCGTATGGAGCAGAGCGGCGTCGTCCTCGAGCGGCGGCTCAAGGTCTGACGGTGATCGCCTTCTTCCTCAAGCTCTGCGCGAGAACCGCGGCTCAGGGGGCGGCGCCCAGCGTGTTTGCCGCGACCGCTCCCGAGCTGGCGGGCCAGTCGGGCCAGTACCTGGCCGACTGCGCGGTCGCGCTGTCCTCGCTCGAAGGCCGGGACGCCACTCTCGCCGAACGGCTGTGGGCCGCCAGCGCGCAGCTCGTGGCCGCCTGAGGAGGACGCCACGCCCGACGACAGGCGCGCGAATTTCTCTGCGGTTCGGGGCAGGGCGGCACCGAGCCCGCCATATCAGGTGGTCTTGATGAGGCCGCCGTCGATGACGTAGTTCGCACCCGTGACGTTGGCGGTGCGCTCCGAAGCCAGCATTACCACCAGGGTCGCCACTTCTTCGGGCGTCGTGAACCGGCCCGTCGCGAACCCGCCCAGGCTGGCGACGACGCTCTTGCGCGCCTCGTCCGGGGTGACTCCCGATGCGCGGGCGACGGTCGCGGCGACGCCGTCCGTTCCCAGCCACAGGTCGGTGCTGACGGGACCGGGCGAGACGGCGTTGACGTGGATGCCGCGCGGGCCGAACTCTTGCGCGACGCTCTTGGTGAAGTTCACCAGCGCCGCTTTTGCGGCGCCATAGTCGAGCACACCAGCATCGGGTTCAAAGAAAGCGTTCACGGAGGCGACGTTGACGATCGCCCCGCGCCCTTGTTTGATCAGGGGAGGGAGCGCGGCGCGCATCGCGCGAACGGCGGCGAAGAAGTTCATTTGCATCGACCACTCGAACTCCTCGTCGCTGGTTCCCAGGAAGCCCTGGAGGCGCATGCGCACGGCGCCGACGTTGTTCACCAGAACGTCGACCCGCCCGTGCTCGTCGACCGCGCGCGCCACCAGCGCGGCCGGGGCGTCGCGCTTGCCGAGATCGAGCGCGACGGCCGTGACACCCGCCAGGCCCGCGAGGCTGTCCGTGGTGCGCGCTCCGGCGACGACGCGCGCCCCCTCGCCGACCAGCGCCTTTGTGACCGCCAGGCCAATTCCTTTGCTGGCGCCGGTGACGATCGCGACTTTTCCATCCAGTTCGAGGTTCATGGCTCGTGAACTTAGCAGGCGGCGTGCCACGGCAGCGTGCCAGCGATCGGTCTCGCGTCTCCGCGCGTGACCACAGATGTCCGGAGTCCGACGTCTTCATCGCCGCCGGCACCGCCGCCGAATCTACGCGCGGAACGGCGCGCCGCGCGGCAGGGTGAGCGTGAACGTGGTGCCCGTCTCGGCGCTGCTCGTGCACGTGACGCTGCCGCCGTGCGCCTTGGCCGCCGCGGCCACGATGGGCAGACCGAGGCCCGTACCGCCGCGATCCGCGCGTGTCGTGAAGAAGCGGTCCCACATCCTCTCGAGTGTCGCCGCCGGAATGGCCGCACCGTGGTTGGTCACGATGACATCGATTCCATCGCGGGCCGACGTTTCGACGCGAACCTCGACATCCGTGTCCAGCGCCGCATGGGCCGTCGCGTTGTCGATGAGGTTGCGAACCGCGGCCACGAGGGCACCCCGGCGCCCGCGTACGACGACACTCTCCACGGGAGCGCGCCACGAAACCAGCGCGCGGTCGGCTGCTCCCTCGATCGCCTCGGCCACCACATCGCCCACGTTCAGCTCGACCGGCGGCGCGTTGTCGGCTTCCAGTCGCGAGAGCTCCAAGAGGCGGGTCACCAGGCGATCGAGCCGTTGCGTGTCGGAGAGCATGTTGGTGAGGAACCGGCGGCGCGTCGCCGGATCGTCGCCGGCGCCTTCGAGCAAGAGCTCGGCGGCGCCGCGCAGACCGGTGAGCGGCGACTTGAATTCGTGACTGATGTCGGCGGCGAGGGTGGCGGTCTCGGTCGCGCGTGCGTCGAGGCGCCGCGCCATCTCGTCGAGCGCGCGAGACAGGTCGCCGATCTCGTCACGCCGATCGAGACGCAAGCTCTCGCCGCGGGCGCCAGCGGCGACGCTCTTCGCCGTCGCGAGCAACTTGCCGAGCGGGCGCGCGATCGTCGCGGCGAGGAAGAGCGAGATCACGGTCGTGATGGCGATGATGACGAGCAGGATCTTGATGAGGCCTCGTCTGAGTCGGTGCATGCTCGCCAGAACCGGCACCGTCGAGCGCGTCAGGTACACGGCGCCCGCGACCGTTCCGTCACGCCGGGGCAGTGGCAATGCCGAGAAGAGATAGACACGCTCGCCCTCGACCACGCCCGACAGGTAGCGCGGCCAACGCCAGATGCGAGTCGACGCGCCGTAGTGGCCTGCGAGCGCGCTCTTGATCTCGGGGCGATTGGCGACGTCCGGTTCGGCCTCGCGCCGGGCGTCGGACGGCGGAGCTCCCGAGAGGCGGAGCCCCGCGAGCGACGGCGCACTCTCGATTCCCTCGGGCGCTCCGTGCGCGTGCGAGTCGGCGACGACCCGGCCCGGCGGAACGACCAGGCGGATGCGAGCGCGCGTCTCACCGGCGATCGTCCTCAGCAACGGCGCGCGCCCTGCGAGCGCGTCGGGCCCGGCCTCGATGTCGTCGCGCAGGGCGGCTCGCAAGACCTCGCCTTGATGGATCATGTCCCTCTCGACGGCATCCAGCATCTCGCGCTCGTAAAAGCGCGCGAAGGCGAGCCCGATGATGGGAACCGTCACGATGATGACGTTCACCAGGAGCAAGCGCGTGCGGATCCGAAAGTGCCATCGCCGCAGGCGTGAGAAGAGCGCTTCGAAGGTCATGGCGGTCCGGCGGCGGCCTTGTATCCGAGGCCGTGCACGGTCTCGATCGGATCGATACCGTGGGGCCGAAGCTTGGCGCGAATGCGCCGAACGTGCGTGTCGACCGTGCGCTCCGTGATGTGGTAGTCGGCCTCGCGGACGTGTTCGATGAGCTGCCCGCGCGTCAGCACGCGCCCGCCCGCCTCGAGGAGGGCGCGCAGGATCCTGAGCTCGGTGACGGTCAGCTCGACGCGGGTGCCGTTCACGCTGGCCTCGTGCCGGCCGGTGTCGACGATGAGCGCGCCATGCGCGAGGCGGGGCGGCTCCGGCCCGTCTTGGGGGCGCGCGCGCCGCAGAACGGCGTTGACGCGCGTGACGAGCTCCCGGGGCCCGAAGGGCTTGGGCAGGTAGTCGTCACCACCGAGCTCGAGGCCCAGGACGCGATCGAGCTCTTCGCCCCGAGATGAGAGGAACACGATGGGCGGCCCGCCGCTCGCCGTCGCGCGCAGGCGGCGGCAGAGCGACAGCCCGTCGAGACCGGGCATCACGACATCGAGCACCAGGAGGTCGACGCCGCTCGTCTGAAGCCGCGTCCAGGCGGCGTCGCCGTTCTCTGCGATCTCGACGGTGTGCCCGTCCTTGACGAGGGCGTACTCGATCACCTCGCGGATGTTCGCTTCATCGTCGACGACGAGGATTCTGGCCATGGTCAAGCGCCGGAGAGCCGCAGCGCCGGGCGATCATCGAGCATTTGGCCAAGGCCTTCAACCCGCGCGAGCAATTCCGCCAGCAGGTCGCGCAAGCCGTCATCCCTGCCGGTTTGGGCCGCTCCGACGAACCTCACGACCTCGACCTGGATGACGAGCTGTGACAGGAGCTCGTCGATCTCGTCGACCTCGGCCACGAAGCGCGCCCGCAGGTCGCGCAGGCGCTCGATGTTCTGCACGCGGAGCGCGGCGCTCGCCCGTGCCTCGGCGGAGGCAGCCGAACCCTCGTGCGCCAGCTCGTCATTTCGCGCCAGCGCCGCCGGCAGGTCGAAGGTCGGGCGCGCCAGCACCTCGTCGAGCTCCTCGATCCGCGTCGAGGCCTCGGTGAGCTTGGCGGCGAGGCGGCGCACGCTCTCCCGATCGGGCAAGAGCGGAGCGAGCGGCGAGCCCTGTACGCGCGCGAGCGCCGTGAGCAACGATGACGTCGCGGGGTGGACGTGCGGGAGCCGTGCCGGGGCGCCGGCTTCGGCCGCCGCCGCGGGACGCGCTCCGAGCCAGAGTGGCAGCCAAAGCGGCCAGACCGCGAAGGCGAAGACGAGCTCGCCCCAGTCGCGCCGCCCGCCGGCGGCAGCGGCGTGTCGCGCGGCGACCACGCACACGACGCCGACGCCCGCGTAGAGCGCGAGCAACGCTGCGGAGAACGCCCCGGCGCTCATGGCGACCTCGACTGGTAGCGGCCATCGTCGCGGTAATGCCCCTGCGCAGACGAGAGGCTGTCGCCGATCGCCTCCGAGAACGAGCCCTCGAGCGCGTGCATGAAGACGACGTTGGCCGCACGCGGCCGCACCAGGAACGGGCGGAACAGCCAGCTCGCCTGCGCTCCCACGACGCCCATGGTCGCGAGGACGATGAGCGCGACGAGGGCGCGGCCCATCTTCGTCACCGATATCGCGTTCCATAGAAACCAGAAGCTGACGATCCCGGCGACGCCGCACGACAGGACGGTCAGGAGAATCAGTCGGTGGTAGTCGGCTCCCACCGCATGCGCGGCCCAGATGAGAGGGAGCTCCGCGGCGAGGACGAGCGCGCCGCGCGCCAACGAAGCGACCAGCTGCGCCACCTCGCGGGCCATGTCCGCCGGGCGCTCGAGGGCGCGATTGAGCGCGTACAGAATCGGGGCCGCCACCGCCAGGGTCAACAGCGTCACGATGGGCAGCTTGAGCGCTGCGAAGAGGATCTGGACGCCACCCCGGTAAAAGCCGAGCGACGCGCCAAAGACGGCCGTGCACGCGACGAGCACCTGGACGTAGGTGCGCGTACGCGCCGCGAGCGCCGTCCGGCTCTCGATGGCCGCGCGCACCTCGGCCGGACTCTTGAGGAGCTGGTCGATGTGGAGTGCGACACCATCCGCGCCATTCGCGAGCTCGGTCGCTCCGGTTGGATCGGTGGGCGCAATGCCGTCAGCGGGGAAGGGCGTCGATTCCAACGAGAAGGTCGACATGGGTCACACAGCCTTTCCAGAGAGGACGGGCACCACGAATTGGCCGACCAGGCGGCAACCGACGATGGCGGAAGCGATGAGCCATGGCAGGAGGACGGCGGCTGCGTGCGTTCGCGACGCCCCGGGTTGCAGCGCGCGCCAGAGGCGCCCGGCGCCCACGAGCAGCCCGCCCAGGAACGCGGCGAGTCCGAAGACCAGGGCATGATCGCGATGGGACACGGTCGCGGCGAGCAGCAGGACGGCGGGCGCGAACCCGACGTGCACTCGTCCCGCCGCGGTGAGCGCGTCGGCGAAGGCGCGGCGCACCTGGTCGAGCGAGCCCTTGGCGCCCGTGAGGCCCCAGAGCAGGTAGAGCGCCGGACCCATGATCACGGCCGTCGCCAGCAGCGCCGCGAGCAGGCTGGGACCGAGCCGCAACGTCGCGCTCCAGCCGAAGCGCAGACCCGGCAATGCGCCGAGCAGCAGCGGGCCGCCGAAGGCCCAGTAGGTGCGAGGTCGAGACAGAGAGAGCGCTTGTGACATCGGGAGCTCCTTTCGAGGTGAGCCCAGCATGGCGAGCCGAAGAGGCAGCCCGGCGGCGCGGATGGGGAGAGACGTCGGAGAACTTGTGGCGAAATTGTGGCGGCGACGTCGGACCGGGACCGTACAGGTGAGCACCAAGCTCAATCGCAGTCACGTGGTGCACGGGAAGCGGGCGTTGATCCTGCCTTGTCTGTCGCGCACCGAGAGGGATCGGCAGCGCGGCGGGCTGCAGGGCGTCTCTGTCGAGGACTCGATGGCGATGGTGCACATGTCGTTCGGCATGAAGCGCCCGGGGTCGCCTCATCTGAAATCCGAGCCCGCGATCGGCCGCGCCGAGTTCTCGGCCGCGCCGCCGCACGACGTCTGTCCCGCGCCCGGCCGGCTCACGCTCGGCACCATGCGCTCGCACGATCAGTTCAACACCACCATCTACTGCAACGACGACCGCTACCGCGGCGTCGAGAACCTCCGCACCCTGGTGTTCATGAACCCGGACGACATGCGCGAGCGAGCGCTGGCCGAGCTCGATCTGGTCGACATCCCGCGCGGCAACGCCGCCGGCTACATGCCGGAGCTGAACGTCCTATGCGCCCTCGGCGACTTCAGCGCGCAGAGCGATCAGCCGCTGACCAAGCACCTGGTGGTCGAGATCGCGCGCAGCGCGCCGGTCACGCCGCCGCGCCGCCAGGCCTGATCAAGGGTTGCCGCCGGGCGACAGGATCTCCTTGTCGATCGCGCCCAGCGGCACGGACTTCATCACGGCACCGCGCTTGACGGCTTCCCGGGGCATTCCGTAGACCACGCAGGTCTCCTCGTCCTGGGCGACCGTGCGCGCGCCTGCGTTCCGCATCTCGAGCAGTCCGGCGGCGCCGTCGTCGCCCATGCCGGTCATGATGATACCGAGCGCGTTCGAGCCGGCGCACTTCGCAGCCGACCGGAACAGCACGTCGACCGACGGACGGTGGCGGTTCACGAGGGGACCGTCGACGATCTCGACGATGTACTGCGCGCCGTTGCGCCGCAGCAGCATGTGCTTGCCACCGGGCGCGATCAGAGCCCGCCCCGGCAGCACGCGGTCTCTGTTCTGAGCCTCCTTCACCTCGATCTCGCAGACGCTGTCGAGCCGCGCCGAGAAGGCGGCCGTGAACGCCTCCGGCATGTGCTGGACGATCGCGATGCCGGGACACACGCGCGGCAAGCGCCGCAGCACGTTCTCCAGCGCCTGCGTGCCACCGGTGGACGTCCCGATCGCGACCACATGCTCGGTGGTGCGGCTCATGGCCGACGCGGCCGGCGGAGGCAGGATCGCATCGGCGGAGTGCTTGGCCGTCACGCGCGGCACGCCGTCGATCACCAGCCGCGTGACGTTGGCCTGCGCCGCCGCCTTGACGGCGGCGACCAGATCGTCCGACGCGTCGTTCAAGAATGCCTTGAGCCCGAGCTTGGGCTTGGTGACGATCGACACCGCGCCGGCGGCGAGCGCCTCGATCGTGGTCTGCGCGCCCTTGTCGGTCAGCGTCGAGCAGATCACGACCGGCGTGGGCCGCTCCCGCATGATCCGGCGCAGAAAGGTGATGCCGTCCATGCGCGGCATCTCCACGTCGAGCACGATCACGTCCGGCCACCCGGCCTTCATTTTCTCGATCGCGTAGAGCGGATCGGAGGCGGCCGCGATCACCTCGATCATCGGATCAGCAGACAGAATGCCGCCCAGGACCTGTCGCAGCACGGCCGAATCGTCGACGATCATCACCTTGATGCGCCTCACGGCGACACCTTTCCATGAGCGGGGGCTTCGATCGGCTTGACCAGGCGCGACCAGACGTGCCCGGTCGCGACGTCGAAGACGACCTGGCGATAGCCGACGCCAAACAGGCTCTCCGCGGCGATCTGGATGCCCCGCGCGCTCATCAGCTGCCGCGCGAACTCACCGTTTCGCTGGCCAATGTTCATTGTGTCGGAGCGCGACTGCTTGGGAAACATGTTCCCACCCCCGAACAGCTTGGCCTCGCATTCCCGGGCCTTCACACCCTCGCGCGCGAGGTCGCGCAGCATCAGCGACAGCGCCTCCTCTGCGAATCGCCCGTCGAGCGCCCCCTCGCGCTCGCTGTCGTGCGTCCGGGTCGAAAGCAGGAAGTGGCTCATGCCGCCGATCCGGCGCGCGGGGCTCCACAGCGTGATCGAGACGCACGATCCCAGCAAGGTTCGGATGCGGCAACCGGCGTCGCCGACGTGGTGCTCGCCGGGCCGCAGGAAGACTTCATCTTGGTGGCTGGCGCGGCTCATACGCTCACCCACCTTCCGGGACTTTGCGGTAGACGGTCGGCGCCACCGCCTCCACCGCGTCGGTGATGCCGTGCAGGCTCTCCGAATGACCGATCATCAGGTGCCCGTGGGGCTTCAGCGTCGCGAGCAGCCTCGCGACGACCTGCCGCTTGGTCACATCGTTGAAGTAGATCATCACGTTGCGCAAGAAGATGACGTCGAACTGTCCGAGGTCGGGTAGCGACGCATTCAGGTTGATCTGCTGGAATTGCACGCGGCTTCGCAGGCTCCGCTCGATCAGGAACGTTCCGGCCTGCGGACCCAGGCCCCGGAGGCAGAAGCGCTTGAGATATCCGGGCGGGATCTGAGCCGCGCGCTCGAGCGGATAGTGCCCGCGCTGGGCGCGCGCGAGCACGCGCATGCTGATGTCCGACGCCAGCACCTGCCACGGGCCGCCGCCCAGGCGGTCGGCCAGCACCATCGCGATGCTGAAAGGCTCCTCGCCGGTCGAGCTGGCCGCGCTCCACACGCGAAACGAGCACGCCTTCCCGCGCGCCGCGGAAGCGAGGTCGCGCAGCAGATCGAAGTGTTTTGGCTCGCGGAAGAAGCGAGTCTCATTGGTGGTCAACAGATCGACCGCGGTCTGCGCCTCGTCGGGCGCGCCGCCGGTGGCCAGGTAGCTGAAGTAGGCGCCATAGCTCGGCAGCCCCAATTGCTGCAAGCGTTTGGCGAGGCGGCCCGCGACGAGCTGCCGTTTGCCCGCCGACAGGCTGATCCCGGCTGTCTCGTGGATGAAGCGCTGGAACTGGGCGAACTCCTTGTCGCTGATCGGCGCCCGTGCGGCACCGGGATCGAGCACGGCCGAGCGGGCGCGCGCGGGGTGGCTCAACGTCCAGAACCGGCGTTGTCCGACGGGATCTCCGCCTCCATCTTCGCGCTTGCGAGCGTGCTCATCTCCTCGATCGACAGCACGTGGTCCATTTCGAGGAGGATCACGAACCGGCCGTTGACCTTGCCGAGGCCGCGGATGAAGTCGGTTCGGATCTTTGCCCCGAACTCCGGCGCCGGCTCGATCTCGGACGCTGGGATGTCGAGGACCTCATTGACCGCGTCGACGATGACCCCCACGACGTGCCGCGCGCCTTCGGAACCGATCTCCACGATGATCACGCAGGTGCGCTTGGTGGTCGGCGCGGGCTTGCGACGAAACCGCGCCGCCAGATCGATCACCGGCACGACCGACCCGCGCAGGTTGATCACGCCGCGAATGAACTCCGGCATCAACGGCACGACGGTCACGTCGCCGTATCCGATGATCTCTTTGATCGCGAGGATGCCGATCGCAAAGAGCTCGCGATCGAGGAGAAAGGTCAGATACTGCGTGTTGTCGGCAGCGCTGTGGTCGCTCGGTTCTCCGGCGGGCGCGCCGTCGGACACGTTGGTGCTCTTCGCTTTGGGCCGCGTCGGGGCGCTCATGGCGTCACTCCTCAAAACTTTCCGAAATGCGCCTCGTCCGTCTCGGGCGCGGACAACAAATTTGGCGCGGCCACCGCCTTGGCGCGCGCGGCCGAGCGCGGCAGGGTCTTCGCGCCGCCAGCCCGCCGATTCACCCGCGGCCGCGCGGGCGAGACGGCCGCGCCGCCGCCGAGCTTGAAGAACGACATCGCCAGCTGGAGCTGCTCGGCCTGGCCGCTCATCTCCTCGGCGGTCGCGGCCAGCTCTTCGGAGCTGCTCGCGTTCTGCTGCGCGGCCTGGCTGAGCTGGCTGACCGCGGAGTTGATCTGCCCCGCGCCCGTCGACTGCTCCTGCGAAGCGGCGGTGATCTCTTGCACGAGATCCGACGTCTTCTTGATGTTGGGCACCATCTCGTCGAGCAGACGTCCTGCCCGCTCGGCCATCTCGACGCTCGAACCGGCCACCGTGCCGATCTCTTGCGCGGCGACCTGGCTGCGCTCGGCCAGCTTGCGCACCTCGGCCGCCACGACCGCGAAGCCCTTGCCGTGCTCGCCGGCGCGCGCCGCCTCGATCGCGGCGTTGAGCGCCAGCAGGTTGGTCTGATACGCGATGTCGTCGATGATGCCGATCTTCTGCGCGATCTGCTTCATGGCCACCACGGTCGCCTTCACCGCCTCGCCGCCCTCGAGCGCGCCGGCGGCGGCTTTGCCCGCGATGCCGTCGGTGATCTTGGCGTTCTCGTTGTTCTGCGCGATCGACGCCGTCATCTGCTCGACCGACGCGCTGGTCTCCTCCACGCTCGCGGCCTGCTGGCTCGAAGCCTGCGACAGCGACTGCGCCGTCGCGCTCACCTGCTCGGAGGCGCTGGCCAGCGCCTCGGCGCTGCCGTTGACCTCCGCCACGACTTGAAGCAGCTTGCTCACCATCTGCTTCATCGACCGCAGCAACAGGCCGGTCTCGTCCTGCGAGTCGCTGTCGAGGTCGACGGTGAGATCGCCATCGGCCAGGCGATCGGAGGCATCGACCGCCTCGCGCAGCGGCACCGTCACCGAACGGGCGACCCAGATCGCGAACGCGATCGCGACGAGCAGCCCGACCCCCATCGCGACGACGTCACTCCTGAGGGTCGCGTTGTAGGTCGTGACCGCCTCCTCGTACTCTTGTTTGGCGATGCGCTCTTGCAGTGTTTGCAGGGCGCTCAGCTTCTCGCTGGGCAGGACCAGGATCGCTCCCGCTTCTTTTATCTTCTCGAGACCGCCGGAACGGTCGTGCGCCCGGACGCGCTCGAGGATGCCCTCCCGGCGCTCCATGTACTCCTTCCACGTCGACAGGAACTCGTTCAGGAGCTCTTTCTCCTCGGGCACGAGGAAGGTGGCCATGTACTCCTTGAGGTTGGCGTCGATGACCCCGAGCTGCTGCGGCACATTTGCCAGCGCGTGCTCCGCCAGCGCGGGCGTGTCAGCCATCGCCACCGCGTTGATCGTCGCGATCCGGACGTTGTAGGCCGCTTGCATGATCCGGGCGAGCTGGACCAGGCACACCGTGCGATCCTCGTAGACCGTCTTCAGCCTGCCGTTGCTGAAGGACATGCCCCGCAGTCCGAGCACACCGGACAGCAGCCCCACCGCGGACAGGATCACTGTGAGCAGTGCGAGGCGGGCACCTACCTTGAGAGACTTGAACATCTTCGGCTCCTACGTTGAGGGACGTACGGGTTCGGGCAGGCGCGTCGTGGCGCGGCTCGCCGCCGCCACATCGTGCCCGGTTGATGGAGTGGCCGTCGCGTGGCCGACGTGCTGAATGAGCCCCGCAGCGTCGAGGATCAGCGCGACGTTGCCGTTGCCAAGGATCGTCGAACCGCTGACGAAGCGGAGGTGGCTGAAGATCGTCCCAAGCGGCTTGATCACCGTCTGGAACTCGCCCAGCAACGTATCGACGACGATGCCGGCGCGGCGGCCCAGGGAGTTGACGACCACGATGCTCTCGCGCCGCGCCGTCGTCGGAGGCAAGCCGAACACCTCCCGCAGTCGAACGAACGGCAGCGCCTGGCCGCGCACGTTGGTGTAGTCGTGACCGGGCTCGGCGGTGAACTCGAGGCATTCGTCGATCGTCTCGAGCGGGATCACGAAGACGGAGTCCCCGAGGCCGACGAGGAACCCGTTGATGATGGCCAGCGTGAGCGGCAGCCGCACGGTCACCGCCGTGCCGACCCCCTCCTCGCTCGCGATCTCGACGGCCCCGCGCAGCGCCTCGATGTTGCGCTTGACGACATCCATACCGACTCCGCGCCCCGACAGGTTCGTGACCTGCTCCACGGTCGACAACCCGGGCTCGAATACCAGCGCGAAGACGTCGCGGTCGCTCAACGTGCGGCCGGGCTCGATCAGGCCACGCTCCACCGCCTTGGCTACGATCCTGTCGCGGTTGATTCCGCCGCCGTCGTCGCTGACCTCGATGATGATGCTGCCCGAGTCGTGATACGCGTTGAGCGACACGGTACCGCGAGCGGACTTTCCGGCGGCCACGCGCCGCTCCGCCGATTCGATGCCGTGATCGATCGCGTTCCGCACCAGGTGCATGAGCGGGTCCGAGATCTTTTCCACGACGGTCTTGTCGAGCTCGGTTTCCTCGCCGGCGATCTCGAGCGCGATGTCCTTGCCCAGCTCACGTGCGACGTCGTGCACGACGCGCTGAAAGCGGTTGAACGTCGCCGCGATCTTGACCATGCGCAGCTGCAACGCGGTGTCGCGCACCTCCTGAACCAGCCCGGACAGGCTCGACGTGCACTCCTGTAGCTCGACGTTTCGGGTGCGGCGGCCCACGAGGTCGGCGCGCGCGGCCGAGATGATCAGCTCGCCGACCAGATTGATCAGGCGATCGAGCTTGTCGGCGTCGATCCGGATCGAGCGCCCCTCCTGCGCCTTCGCGTCCCGCAGCCGCGCTTGCCGCGCCAGCGCGGCCTCGACCACGGCCGGCGCCACAGCTCCTTGCTGGACCAGGATCGTACCGATCGGCGCGGCGGACGCGCTCGACTGCATCCGCAACGCGGTCTCGAGCTCGTGCGCGGTCACGCTGCCGCAGCGGGTGAGAATCTGTCCGAGCCGCGACGGCTCCTCGGGCAGGTCCTCGATGAGGCGAACGTATTCGATCACGCGGCTGTGGGGCGGCAAGATCGAGATTCGACACTCGTCGCGAACGAACTCGAACGCTCGCTCGATCGTGCTCTTGTCCGCGCCGCTCTCGAAGGCGATCTCCACCCCGAGGTAGCAAGACTCGGGGTCCATCTCCTCGACCAGGCCACCGGCGTCGAAGAGCGTCTCGATCCGCTTGATCGTCCCCAGCCGCCCGAGGTAGCCGATCAGCGACAGCGGGTCCATTCCATTGCGAAGCAGGTCGCGTCCGAAGCGCACCGAGATGTGCCAATGAGACCCGTCGACGACGCCCGCGGGTCCGGCGCCACCGGGCGGGCGATCGACCGCGCTTCGCACACGCGTCGCCGCCTCCGGCGCAGCGGCGTAGCGCCTCAGCCGCTCCAGCAGGCCCGCAGCCGCTGCACGGCTGTCGGCGTCCTCTTCGCGACGTCCCTCGGCCACCGCGTCGATCAGCGACCTCACGTGGTCGCACGATTCGAGCAGGAGCGCGACCAGGTCCTTCGACACGGTGAGCTCGCCCTTGCGCAAGCCGTCCAGCACGGTCTCGACGACGTGGGTGAAGGTAACGATGTGGTCGAGGTCGAAGAGGCCGGCCGAGCCCTTGACGGTATGGGCGGCGCGAAAGATCGCGTTCAGGGTCTCGCTGTCGCCGGGGCTGGACTCGACGGCGAGCAGGCGGTTCTCCATCTCGTGGAGCACCTCGCGGCTCTCGGCGATGAAGGTCAGGAGGACGCTGTCGAGGTTCATCGCGTCCCCAGCTGCCGGTCGAGGTTCAGGAGTTGCAACACCGCGCGCACGGCCTCGCTCGGCGCGAGGAAGACGAGCTCCTTTTTCCGGTCGTCAGCGATGTGCCGTGCCAGCACGAGCAACTGGACGCCCGCCGTGTCGAGCTCGGTGACGCGGGAGAGATCGACGCGGATCGGAGCATCGGCCGCGAGCGCGCCGATCAGCGCCTTCTTGAGATCAGCGGCGCGATAGATCGTCATCTCTCCTTCGATGGCCAGGATCGGCGCCGGAGAATGTGGGGGGCCACTCGGTGGGCTATCGTCGCAAGAATCCTGGGCCGCGGCGTCGGCGGCGCTCACGGCATCACCAACCTCTCCACCGCGTTCAACAGCTGCTCCGGTTTGAAAGGCTTGATGACCCACGCCTTTGCGCCTGCGGCCTTCGCCTCGCGCTTGATCTCTTCCTGCGACTCGGTCGTCAGCATGATGACCGGCGTGAACTTGTACTCGGGCAGCTGCTTGAGCCTTTTGACGAACGTGATGCCGTCCATGTTCGGCATGTTCACGTCGCAGATGATGAGGTGCACCTTCTGGCCGGTGAACAGCCCGAGCGCCTCCCGGCCGTCCGCGGCTTGCACGACCTCGAAGCCCGCGCCCTTGAGCACCAGGTTCAGCAGGTGCCGCACCGATGGTGAATCGTCGATCGTCATGATGGTCTTCGCCATGCGGTCCTCGTCAAAAAAAGGTCACGGGCAGGGGTCCATCCCTCCCGCCAGTCGACGCTTGCCGGGATTCCTTGAACCGCCCGGTCGAGCGCGCCCGGATCCGCGCGGGAGGACGCCCGTTCGCCGGCGACCAGGGGGCGCCAATGTTGCGACCGTGCCGCTGCGCTGGTGCGCTTCTCACCCGGGTCAATCCGCCATCCAATCGATTGCCCACCTCCGCCTGGTGATCAGGTTTGGTCTCGAAACCGTCATCTAAGTGCTGCGTGGAGGTGCTGCGTGAAGCATCGATCGACTGAGGTGCGCAAGGTGAGACGCGGTCGCGCGAGGGCGTGGATCGGAGCGGTCGTGCTGCTGGCCGCGGGCTGCTCGACCGTCCACGCCACGACCGACTACGACCACGCGGTGGGCTTCGCCCAGTTCCGAACGTTCAAGATGATGGAGGGCAAGATGTTGCCGTCCAGCGACGGGGCGCCGCCCAACACGCTGGTCGCGGATCGCATCCGCGACACCATCAAGACCGAGCTCACGGCGAAGGGGCTGACCCCGAGCGACAGCAACCCCGACCTGCTGGTCGGCTTCGTGGCCGGCGCGCAGCGGCGCGAGGATCTGCAGGTCGTCGGGCCGTACGATCCCGTGCTCGGACCCTATCCCGGCTACTGGGGGCCCGGCGACGTGTGGGCCACCGAGTACGAGCACGGAACGCTGGTGATCGACCTCATCGACGCCCGCACCAAGAAGATGGTCTGGCGTTCGGTCGCCGTGGCCGACAAGAACAAGCTGTCGGAGGTCGACGCCCCGGCCACGATCCAGACCGCTGTCGACAAGGCGTTCAAGAACTTCCCGCCGCCCGCGCCGCAGTAGACGCGGACCGGCTCCGGTTCGTCCACCGCGCGGCCCCGGCGCTCACCGCGCGGCGCTGCTGAGCAGGTCCCGGAGCCGCTCGAACTCCACAAGGCTTGACCAGGTGATGATCGCTGCCCAGCTAGGTCAGCAGCCTGGTGAAGCCGCTGGCCACGCGAGCGAGGACCTCGGCGCCACCTGCGCTCGTCTCTGTGCCCGCGTCGGGCTCCTTCACGGCGCAGGCATGCAGGCTGGCGCCTGCGATCGAGAATGTCACGACCGCCAAGGCCGCGCGCCGCGGTGTTAGCCCGCCGTCGTCACCGTCGAATGACCCGCGCCGCGCCGGAGCGGCGAGCATCGGCAGCCACGCGGCGAGCTCGTCGTGGTCGCCGTCGCCGCCCGCATGGGCCACGCAGAACCCGTGCTCGTCGGACACGACGATGGCGGTGAGCCCTCCGTCTTCGCGGCAAACCTCCAGTTGCAACCGCAGCGCATCGGCGAGGCACCCGCTGCGGCGATGGCGCCGCTCGGACGGTTGGCCTTCTTTCACGCGCTCATTCCCGGACGCCATGGTGCCTCCTCGATCGCGATCAAACCGCCACGGAGGCAATGTAGGTCATCATCTGCGACGAAGCAAAAAACCTGTGTGGATGACCTTGCCCGATGGGCCGCCAGCGTTTCGTGTTCCTCGAGATCTTTGCACTACGCGGCACTACGCGCTCGCGCGCTGCGCTGGGCGAGCGGTCCGGGTGCCGAGAACAACCAGCGGGACCGCGATTGCGTTGACCAGGACCACCGAAAGCCAGATGGCTCCAGGCCATTTCTTCTGGACCACGAAGTAGCAGGCCGAGAAACCGAGCGGTGCGACGATGGACGCCAAGCTCACCGCCGATGCCAACACTCCCTGGAACTGCCCTTGGCGGGCCGGGTCGACCAACCGGGCGGCTCGTGACTGAAGCGCCGGCGTGCCGATGCCACCGAGCGCGAAGATGGGCATGACGGCGAAGACGACCCAGCCTTGCCGCGCGAAGGCCATGGCAACCAGCGCTATACAGGCGCAGGCGAGTCCGACGAGAACGGCGCCCATTTCGCCGAGCCGTTTGGTCGCCGGGCCGGGCAAGAGGGCCTGCACGAGCGTTTGACAGACCCCGAACGTGCCGAGCGAAAGGCCGATCCAGCGACCATTCCAGTGGAACGCGTCGAAGCCCCACAATGCCCAGCACGTGCCGTAGGCCTCTCCGGTCCCGCTCAAGATGAAGAACACGAGGACGATGGGCATGAGGGCCTTCATCGAGAAAATCCAGCGCAGCGGCCGAAGCGGGTTGAGCGCGGCCAGGTTGATCTCCTGGCGGTCGGGCGTGCGGGACTCCGGCAGAATGAACAATGCCAGCAGGAGATTGCAGGCGTTCAGCGCGGCGGCGGCGATGAACGGGAGCCGCAGCCAGTAGTCGCCGAGCAGTCCGCCGAGGACCGGCCCGATGATGAAGCCGATGCCGAACATGGCGTTGGATAGGCCGAAGCGCCTGGCTCGCTCGTTCTCGGGGGAGATGTCGGTGATATAGGCTGTCGC
The DNA here is from genome assembly GCA_964571275.1 of uncultured Myxococcales bacterium. Taxonomy (GTDB): domain Bacteria; phylum Myxococcota_A; class Polyangia; order Fen-1088; family Fen-1088; genus DASRQZ01. The sequence goes on along the minus strand of CAZNCQ010000048.1, from coordinate 15,166 downwards.
CACCGAGACATTGGCGCTGGTCAAGCCAGCAACGGCGCGGCCGACCAGCAGCATCCACAGCTGCGGCGCGAACGCCATGACGACATAGTTGATCGCAGCACCCGCCAGCGAAATGAGTAGTACGGGACGCCTTCCGAGCTTGTCGCTCAAAGCGCCGAGCACGGGTGCGAAGATGAACTGCACGACGGCATAAAGCGCCGTCATGATCCCGATGAGGGGCGCGATGTTCCGGGTGTGCGTCACCTCCTCGAGAAGGCGCGGAAGAATCGGGAACACGAGCCCGATGCCCACGGCGTCGAGCGCGATCGTCGCGAAGATGACCACGAGGGGTCTGCGCATCGTGAAGCTCCGGATTTCGATCAGGGTGAAGGGTTCTCGTCGGCGGAAGGGTCGCTCGTATTCATGCGCTTCGGGTCCTGGCTCGTCCAAGACATTGTTGAAGTCCCATTTGAGACCTGATAGGTCTTGGTTCTTTCTCTCGCGGTCAGGAGGTCGAACGAGTGGAGCTTCGTCACCTGCGCTACTTCGTCGCGGTCGCCGAGGAAGAGAACTTTCACCGCGCAGCCGAGAGGGTGCACGTCTCGCAGTCGCCCCTCAGCCGCCAGATGCAGCAGCTGAGAGAAGAGATCGGCGTCGACCTCTTCGAGCCCTCGGGACGGGGCGTGAAGTTGACGCTGGCCGGACGCATGTTCCTGGCGCGGGCGAAGGGGATCCTGGCGGCCGTGGACGCGGCTGTGGGCGAGGCGCGAGAGGCGACGGACGGAAGGATCGGGACGATCGGGATCGGCTTCGAGCCGGGAGCGGTATACCTCGGATGTCTTTCGACGATCGTCGCCGAGATGCGCAGGCGGCAACCGCGCGTGAGCGTGAAGCTCGTGCCCATGATCAGCACCGAACAATGGGAGGCGCTGCGGCTCGGCGAGATCGCGCTCGCCTACGGCAACGAGCTTCCGGACGATTCGTCGCTACGGAGCGTCGTGCTGTCGCGAACGAGAATCGGGATCCGGCTGCCGAAGGAACATCCCCTCGCGAGGAAGGCGAAGCTCAAAGTCAGGGATCTCGCGAACGAATCGATACTGATGGGGCCGCGGCGACTGCGACCGCGACTGTACGACGACATCATCGCGGCGGTCCGCGCACAGGGCGTGGTGTTGACGCTCGCGCCGGAGGTCGTCGACGGAGAAGCCGTGTGGGCTCTCGTCTCGAGTGGACTCGGCATGACGTTCGCAGCGGAGAACGGGGCTCGGTTTCTCGATGCCGGCGCGGCGATCAGTCGCGCGGGCTCTTCCGATTTCGGGTCCGCGGTGTGGAGGCCGCTGAGCGATCTCGGCGTCGAGGTGTGCGACATCGCGGTGTGGCGCGCCGACGCCGCGCGGTCCCCTCTGCTGCGACCGCTGATCGACATCGTTGGCGAGGTGCGCAGACAGCTTCAGCGGGCGCGGCCTTTGCGCAAGCGGCAGCAGCGGGCACGATGACGGCGGCGTCGCGCGCGACGGCGAAGAGCGGCTCCCTGGTCGGGTCCTGACCGACGCGCGCTGGACAACGAGGGTGACGCCCTAGGCTCGTTTGGGACTCGGCGTGCGGTCCCGGCCGCTCGGGAACCCCTGTCTCGAGCCGCCACGGTGCTTCGGCGTGATCAGGACCGGCGTGGCGGGGAATCTAGCCCCGACATGTCTTCACCTTCTCGCATTCTCGCAACCGCTCTGGTCCCGCTCGCCGCGGTCGCGCTGGCCGGGGCTTGCTCGCACCTCTCCGACTCGACCCCCAAGACCGGCGGTGGCGGCTCGGGCGCAGGGCAGGGCGGTTCGGGCCCGGGGCCTGGCCAGGGCGGTTCGGGCGCCGGTCTCGGCGGCTCGGGGGCAGGCACGGGAAGCGGCGGAGACGGTGTGATCATCACGCCGACCGGCGGCACCGACGGCGGCAGCACCGACGCGGGGACTGTGGTGAAGATGTCGTGCACCGATACGACGTACAGCGACCCGTACACCCCGGGGTACACGGCTGCGCCCGCTCCCGCGGTGCAGTCCACCCTGAACGCGATGAGCGTCGTGCAGAAGATGGCGCAGATCCAGGGCACCGACCCCGGTACCGCGGCGGCGAAGAACTACAACGACATCCAGCGCAGCCCGGACGACACCGCGAACGGCATCCGCGGCTATTTCTACCGCGACGCGGGCCGCGGCGTGAACCTGGACGCCCGCCAGCAGGGTCGCGCGTACGTCAACAACTACAGCACGGTGTTTCCGGTCGAGTCAGCGCGCGGCGCCTCCTTCGACCTCGATCTCGAGTCCCGTGTCGGCGCGGCCATGGGCGACGAGGTCGTGGCCTCGCAGAACACGATGCTGCTGGCCCCGTGCATGAACATCCTCCGCCACCCCTACTGGGGTCGATCGCAGGAGACCTACGGCGAGGACTCGTATCACCTGGGACGCATGGCCTCTGCCTTCACCGCCGGCTTGCAGACCCACGTCACCGGGTGCGCGAAGCACTTCGCCGGCAACAACATCGAGAACGGCCGGCAGACCGCCAACGCCCAGATGGACGAGCAGACGCTGCGCGAGATCTACGGGCGTCACTTCCGGATGGTGGTGAAGGATGGCGGCATCGGCTGCGTCATGGCGGCGTACAACTCGGTCAACGGCACCAAGTCGACGCAGAACGCGCATCTGCTGACCGACATCCTGCGCAACGACTTCGGTTTCCGCGGCGTGGTGATCTCCGACTGGTGGGCGATGCCCGGCTACCAGGACTTCCCGAGCGCGCAGACCGCGCAGGACAACGCCGTCGGCGCCCTGAAGGCGGGGTTGGACATCGAGGTGCCGTGGACGCTGAACTTCGGTACCACGACGCTTCAGGCCGCGATCTCGGCCGGCCGGCTCAGCGCTGCCGACATCAACACGTCCGCGGGGCGAGTCCTCGAGCAGAAGTTCCGCTTCGGCAGCGCGCTCAGTAGCGGAGGGTACGGATTGCTCGCGGCCACCACGACCATGACCAACGGATCGATCACCAACAACGCCGACCACCTGGCGTTGGCCAGCGAGGCCGCGCGCAGGTCGATGGTGCTGCTGAAGAACGCGAACAACACGCTGCCCATCAAGACCGACGGCAGCGTGAAACGCATCGCGGTCGTCGGCGCCGACGTTCCCTACACGCTGCAGAGCACCACGCCGACCAGCGGCACGCTGCACTTCTCGACCGAGATGGCGATCGGCGATCGCGGCAGCAGCCGCGTCAACCCCGATCCGGCGCTGGTCATCGGCCCGACCGCCGGCTTGACCACGATCGCCCAGACCAAGAGCATCACAGTGACCAGCGGCGCGACCGCCGCGGCCGCGCAGGCGCAGAACGCGGACTTCGTCGTCGTGCTGGTCGGACTGACGCCGGGTGACGAGGGCGAGCAGTACGCCATTCCGGCGGGCGGCGACCGCTCGTCGCTGACCCTGCCGGCCTCGCAGGACAACCTGGTGACCTCGGTGGCCGCGCTGGGCAAGCCGATGGTGGTGGTGATCGAGTCGGGCACGGTGGTGAACATGCCCTGGCTCAGCACCGTGCCGGCGGTGGTGATGGCCTGGTATTCAGGCGAGCGCGGCGGCGAGGCTCTGGCCCAGTTGCTGTTCGGTCAGGCCAACTTCGGCGGCAAGATGAATGTCGCGTGGCCGCGCGAGACCGACCTGCCCCCGTTCAAGGGCAGCGGCACGACGACGGTGATGGACTACTATCTCGGCTATCGCTACTTCGACAAGAACAACATCACGCCGATCTTCCCGTACGGGCACGGGCTCAGCTACACCACGTTCACGTACTCGAACCTGCAGGTGCCGTGCAGCGACGTCACCCACGGCGGCGTCATCAACGTCCAGGTCGACATCACGAACAACACCGCCGTGGCCGGCGACGAGATCGCGTTCGTCTTCGTCTCGTTTCCAAGCACCACCGTGCGGCGCTCGGTCAAGGAGCTGAAAGGCTTCTTCCGCGTCTCACTGGACGGCAATCAGGCCAAGCGCATCACCATCCCGGTGCGCGTGTCGGATCTGGACTACTTCGACATGACGTCCAACAAGTGGGTGATCGAAAATGGCCCGGTGAAGATCATGGTTGGCCCCGACGCCGGGAACCTGCCGCTGCAAGACACCGTGATGGTTCACTAGGGCATCGACACTGATGAATCTTCGATATCGGGGCCGCGCGCGCGTCGCCGCGTGCGCGGCGGTGGCATGGCTGGCGGCCGGCGCGGCCGCGCGCGCGGATGACGCGCCGGCGCGCGAGGGCGACGCCGGTGGCGCCGGCGAAACCCAGGCGGCGCCGCCCAAGGCGCCGCTGACGCAGGAGCAAGAGAGCGCCGCGCGGCAGCCGGAGGTGACCAGCGTCGGCCTCGAGCTGCTGCCCGCCACGGGCTACCCGGCGCCGCGGGTGCGCGGCATCGAGGGCGGCTCGCTGTGGCTGACGATGCAGGGCTGGCAGTTCCCGTACATGCCGCGCATCGCCGGCACGTCGGCGACGCGCCTCGCGTTCTCGGGCATGGTCTGGTCGGACACCAGCTATCGCAAGGTCGACTCCGGCATCGCGGCCACCGACCCCAGCGTGCGCGAGCTGCGCCAGCAATCGCGCCTGGTATTGCGCGCGACGCCCACCTTCAACGCCGACGACAACTGGTTCGTCCAGGGCCAGGGCGAACTCGCGCTCATCGGCGCGGCGCCGACGCTGTCGACCGAGTTCATCAACGCCGACGATCTGTTCGTGCGCGTCGGCAAATGGAACGTCTTCGACGTGACCGTCGGACGCTTCCAGGGCTGGGAGCTCTATCACTTCGGCATGGGGCTCGATCTCAACACTGTCGAGCGCAACGGCGCCATCACGGAGAACAACACCCCGGTCGGGATCTACGGACTGACCTTCCTCTGGGACCGTCCCAACGGTCCCGGCTACGTGGCGACGCACGTCTACCCGACCGACTACCTGCGCTTCGAGCTGCTGGGCGAGGTCGGTAGCTCGTCGGTCAACCAGGTCGGCGTGCGCCCGGTGGGCATCCTGGATCTCGGCATCATCAAGGTGAAGGCCGGCGCCGAATACGAGCGGCAAACGCCGCGGCAGCAGTCACCGGATCGCATGGACGAGGTGCTCAACCGCGGTCTCGGCGCCGCCGTCCAGCTGGTGCTCGACCCGCGCTTCGAGGCCGGTATCAACGCCGCGCGCGCCATCGTCGATCTCAAGAACGCGCAAGGTGTCATCGACCCGGCGAAGAGCACGACCACTTATAGCGTCGGCGCGTTCGCGAACGCGCGCATCATCGGGCCGCTGCTCGTCGGCGGTGGGGTCAACTACACCAAGGAGACCGACACCAAGTCGAACGTCGACACCGGCGAGCACGACCTGCGCACGCAACTACAGACGTTCGGCGCGCTGCAATACGTGCTGTGGCAGCGCTTCTACATCAAGGCCGTGGTGTCCTACGCGGATGCCCGATTCGCGCCGCTGGCCAGCCCGCCCCCCATCGCCGATTACCACAACAAGCTGCTGAGCGGCCGGGTCCGCTTCATGTACCTGTTCTAGCCGTGGCCGCCGGCCGCGATGGGGCGCGCGCGCCGTCATGCCAGCGACACCACGCGATTGCCGTTGGCGTGCCCTCGCCGCAACGTCGTTCAGCGTGCCGCCGATCCGGCACTATCAACGGGGAGGCGAGCAATGCGTGGTTCCGACTCGGCGTCAGCGCTTCTCTGTCTGGCGATCGTCGTGGGGGCCGCGTGCGAGCGCCCGGAGCGCGAGCGGCCCTCGACGGGCGGCGGCGGCGCGGCGCGCACGACGCCGGCGCGTGGACAGACGGACGGTGCGGCCAGGGCGAGCGGCAGCGCGGGCCGACGGGAGCCAGCCTCTCTGCTCACCGCGCGCATCCGGCGGCTCGCGAACGCGGAATACGACGCGACCGTGCAGAGGCTCCTGGCGACGCGCGCGAGCCCCGCTGCCGGCACGGAGTTTCCCCCCGACTTTCGCCAGGGCGGCTTCACGGTGAACGACGCGCAGCGGATCGACGCGGTCCTCGTCGAACGCCTGGCGAAGGCGGCCGATGCGCTGGCTACCGAAGCGCGGGCGAACGGGACGCTCGCGCGAGTGGCCCCGTGCGGGGACCGCTCACGGGCGCGGCGGTGCGCACGCGCCTTCATCGCGGCGTTCGGGCCCAGGGTCTACCGGCGGCCGCTGATCCACGAGGAGGTGACCGCGCTGCTGGCGCTGTACGCGGCCGGCGCGGCGGGCGCGACGTACGAGGATGGAATCGCTCACGTCCTTCGCGGGCTGCTCCAGTCCGCGGGGTTGCTGTACCTCACCGAGCTCGGCGACACGTCTTCGAGCGACGGCACCATCGCGCTCACGCCATACGAGATCGCGTCGTCGCTGTCCTATCTGCTGACGTCGGCGCCCCCCGACGACGAGCTGCTCGCGAGGGCCGCCGCGGGCGGCCTCTCGAATCCGGCCGAGCGGGAGGCGCAAGCTCGCCGGCTGCTCGAGACCGACGCGCTCGCCCAGGACAACGTCGTCCGTCTCGTGCGCGAGTGGCTGGGGATCGATCGCATCGACGAGAGCGAGAAGGACTCGTTCGTGTATCCCGACTTCGCGGAGCAAAAGCCGCGGATCGTGGCCGAGAGCAAGGACTTCGTCCGCGCGGTGGCGTTTCGCGCGAGCGGCACGGTCTCCGAGCTGCTCGGCGCGACGTGGACCGTCGACACGGGGCCGCTGGCGCTCTACCGGACGCGCGGCGACGGACCGGTCGCGGGCTCGACCCTCATCGATCGCGTCGGGATCCTGAACCAGGCGGCGTTCCTCGCCCGGTACGCCAACGCTCACGAGAGCCATCCGGTGTTCCGCGGCGTGGCCACCGCGCGCCGGGTGGCCTGCCTGCCGCTGGATTCGCCCACCTCGTTCGACATCATCGTGGTGCCGCCGGTGCCCGATCCCGGAAAGACCACGCGCGAACGATTCGCGGTTCACTCGCGGGATTCGCTCTGCCAGCTCTGTCATTCGATCATCGATCCGCTGGGCTTCTCGTTCGAGCATCTCGACGGGATGGGCGGGTTTCGCAGTCGCGAGAACGGACGCCCCGTCGACAGCGCGGTCGTCGTGAGTGAGCGCACCGCGTTCGACGGCCCGTACGCCGACAGCAACCAGCTCGCGGCGGCGCTGGCGCGGAGCGAATCGGTGCGGGCCTGCTTCGCGCGCTTCACGTTCCGCGCCGGGGCGGCGACGGGAAAACCCGCGGGCCGCCTGGCCGAGGAGGAGTTCTTGAGCTTCTGGCGGGCGACGCCGGCGGCCGCCGAGGGCAACATCGTCGAGACGCTGATCGCCTTCGTGAAGAGGCCGACGTTCGCGCGCCGGAGGCCGGAGTGATGCAGAGCGTGCACCGGCGCGCGTTTCTGCGAGCCGTCGGGGCCGGCTGCGCCACGCTGCCCTTCTTCCGCGTGGTGTCGGACGCGTACGCCCGTTCGATGGGCGAGGCCCTGCCACAGCGCTTTGTCGGCGTCTATCATCCGCACGGAATCGCCGCCGAGCTCTTCACCAGGCGGCCCGCCGACACCGATACGAGGTTCGATCTCGGCTACCCGGACAGCCCGCTCCAGCCCTTCGACGACGCGACGATCTACGGTCGCAGCTTCAAGGACCAGATCATCGTCATCGAGGGTCTCGACCTCCTGTCGAGCACCAATGGTCACGAATCGGCCGCAACGATCCTGACCGGGAGCCAGATAACCGACGAGCTGCCGCAAAACAGCTCGCTCGATCAGTTCCTGGCGGTCGAGAACGGGCTCGGAGCGGCGACGCCCGTCACGAGCGTCGCCCTCGCCGTCGGCAGCAGCGAGCTCAGCGCGCGCGAGACCCTGTCGTTCGGGGCCGGCGGCGTGCCGATCTCGAAGATCATCGATCCGGCGCTGGCGTTCGACTATCTGTTCGGCAACGCGATCGTCGGCACCGATGCGGCGGCGCGGGCGCAGGCCGCGCGACGGCGCCGTCTCGGACAGAGCCTCATCGATTTCGTGAACGGCGACGTGAAGCGCCTCCGCGCCCGCGTGGCGCCGCTCGAGCGGCTCAAGCTCGACCAACACCTGGAATCGCTGCGCGAGCTCGAGAAGAAGCTCCACGGGTTTCGGCCGCGCGCCGGGTGCTCGCTGCCCAGCCGGCCGGGCGCATTTCCCGCGCTCGTGCGCCACAACGGCGGAGAGCCATACTTCGACGCCATCACCGATCGCCACATCGACTTGCTGGCGCTGGCCATGGGCTGCGACATCACTCGGTTTGCGACGCTGGTGACCAGCGACCTCTCGTTCGCCGCGAACCCCCTCGGGCTGCCGGCGGACAACCACGGCGGCGTCGCGCATACGTACGCGGCGTCCGCGCTTGGCTACGGCGGGCGCCCCGTCGCAGACGGGAAGCCCGAGACCTGGCGGCAGCTCGCCAAGCTCAACCGGTACAGCTACGGCAAGATCGCGCGCCTGATGCGGCGGCTCCACGAAGCCGGCGTCCTCGACAGCACGCTCATTTACGCTTCCAGCGACATGGGCAACCCGGCCGCGCACAGCACGCGCAACGTGCCGACGGTGCTGGCGGGTGGCATGAACGGCCGGATCCGGATGGGCCGTCGCATCACGTATCGCAACGATTGTCCCCTCGGAACCGACTGCGACACCAAGGGCCGCGACTATCGGACCGTGCCGAACAACTGGCTCCTCGTTTCAATCGCGCGGGCGTTCGGAGTCCAGATCGACCGGTACGGCCGGCAATTCGACGGCACGATCTCGGGGGGCGCGCTGTCCGAGCTGTGAATAACCGGCGCGTTTGAAGCCGCGCCCCCCTCGGCCCAACCGACGGGTCAGGGCAAGGTCGGGGTGGTCCAGGCGACCCACATCGCCGGGTTGAACGCCGGGCCATCGGTCTTGTTGACGCTGGCCGTGACGTTCTGCCCGAGGAGGAACTTCTTGATATAGGCGTCCACCTCCGGCTCCTGCGACGCCTGGAACGTGCAGTGGTCGCCGTGGCTGACCTGCGACGCGCCGAGGTTGTCCGGAACGCCCAGCGCCTGGAAGATCATGCGCCCCGCCTGTTCGGCACCCCAGGAGCTCGGCGCCGTGAGCCAGTCGATGCCGGTGTTGTCGATGGCCAGCACCGCGCGCGGCGCCACCATGCCGAGCAGCATGTGGTGATCGTAGGGCAGCTTGGTCGCGGTGTTGTTGAACTGGCTGAACGAATTCGTAAACCAGTCGTTCTCGCCGGTGATCTCGCTCAGCGTCTGCACGTTCATTCCAGCCGCCTTCTGCGAATCCGAGATGCGCCAGGTCGCGGTGCCCCCCGACCCCGACTCCTGGGGAATGGTGAGCGCGATGCGTTCGTCGAAGGCCCCGGCGACCAGCGCGCCCTTGCCGTCGCGCGAGCAACCCGTGACGCCGATGTGCTTCGCGTCGATCTTCGACGTGGCGGCGTTCTGCTCGAGCACGTCGATGATGCGACTCACGCCCCAGGCCCACGCCATCATCGAGCCTGCGTTATGCGTGCTGCCGTAGAGTGTGTAGAACTTGCCTTGACCGCGCGAGCTCGCGCTGTTCTGGACCGCAATGTCGTCGTTGTTGAAGTTGATGATGGCGACGCCCAGGTTCTTGACGGCGGTCGAGTTCAACGAACCGCCGATGTAGCCGATGATGGCCGGGAAGGGACCGTTACCGGCGGGCAGCGAGATCGAAGCGGTGAAAGAGATGGATTTGGTTCCGTCGCCCGCGGTCACATTCACGGCGGTCGTGGTGACGCTCCCGCTCACCTGGCTCGGCTTCGCCGGCTTGGTCCCGAGCTCCCAGTTCTGCAGCTGCGCGGCGATCTCCGCTCGGCGGCAGGTCCAGTCGGCCTTCGTGGCAATGCGCGTCCCGGACATCGACAGGAACGGGTCGGGCAACTTCGCGTTGGTTGCGAGCGCCGCGTAGGAAGGCATCGCCGGGATCGTGCATCCGGTCCCGCTGTTCTCACTCCCCCCGACGGTGGTGGCACCACCGCTGCCGCCGGTGCCGATCGCGCCGCCCGCGCCGGCTCCGCCCGTGCCACCCCCGGTTCCTCCGCGACCGGCCGCGCCGCCCGTCCCGGAGACACCGGCGGTACCCATTCCGCCCGCGCCGCCGCTGGCCGTGCCCGTCCCGCCCGCGCCGCCGCTGGCCGTGCTCGTCCCGCCCGCGCCGCCGAGGCCGGTCGGACCCACGTTGCCGCCCGAACCTGACCCGCCCGGCTCATTGTTCTGGCTTGCGCACGCGCACGCCAAAGACGCCATCACGACGAAACCGAGGGGAAGCCTCTTTGCGAACATGCACAGCTCCTTCTGCAGAGACAGATACTCGTTTGACCGCGCACCATCGGCGTGCGCCGCGCGGAGACCGGGTACGAGCACACGCGTCACGACGCCCGCGGCTCGCCGTGCGCACGTACTAATTCCCGACAAACGAGGGGCGATCACGGCGAGCCAGCTTTTCTCAAAGAATAGTGCCGCTGGCATCGCTGATTGGGCGCGCAGCGCCAACTTGACAGAGATCGAGTTCGTTCCTGCCGGGAATTGCCACGCAAATGAACACAGTGCAGCGAACGGTCATCATGCTCGTTGTGTCGTTCCTCGCCGTCGGCTGTACGAAGGGCGGAGGCGGGCCCTCGTCGACGTGCGCCTCCGGCCAGGACGAGTGCAAGGGCGCCTGCGTCGACGTCATGAGCGACGGCCAGAACTGCGGTGCTTGCGGGGTCGCGTGCGGCACGGGGACCACCTGCCAGGCCGGCGCGTGCGCGTGCGCTGGCGGACTGGTCGAGTGCAGCAGCGCGTGCGTCTCGTCGAACACCGCTCACTGCGGCTCGAGCTGCACCGTGTGTCCGAGCGGAGGCGTCTGCGACAACGGGCAGTGCGTGTCGTCCTGCCCGTCGACCAGCACGAAGTGCAGCGACGGCACGTGCAGCTCCAGCACCGACTCTGCCCACTGCGGCTCGAGTTGCGCCGTGTGCTCCGCGGGACAGAGCTGCACCAACGGCGTTTGCGTGGGCGGCGGCAGCGCGGGCGGCACGGGAAGCGGCGGCACGGGAAGCGGCGGCGCCGCGGGCGCCGGCACGGGAAGCGGCGGCACCGGCGGCAGCACGACGGACGGCGGGTCCGGCGGTGGGACTGTGACCCAGCCGGCCCTGGTCACTTCCGCGCAGGGGGCCTACTGGAACACGAGCGCGACCTGGACCGTGGTCGCCAACGGCACGGCGGACGTGACCGTGAACGACAGCCAGGCGGCGCAGACCTGGGAGGGCTTCGGCGGCGCCTTCAACGAGATGGGCTGGAGCGACCTGTCGATGCTCAGCCAGAGCGACCGGGACAACGCCCTCCAGCTCCTGTTCGGCGTCAACGGCGCCCACTTCACCATGGGCCGCATCCCGATCGGCGCCAGCGACTACGCCCTTCAGCGCTACACCGATGACGAGACCGCGAACGACACCAGCCTGAGCAGCTTCTCGATCAGCCGGGACATGATGTACCTCATCCCGTACGTCACGGCGGCGATCAAGGTCAACCCGAACATGCGCTTCTGGGCGAGCCCGTGGACGCCGCCGACCTGGATGAAGACGAGGAGCGGCTCCGTCGCCGGCGCCTCGTGCGGCAACGTGACGGGGAACGGAAAAACCGACACGAGCGCTTTCGACGGCGGGTGCATGCAGGACATCGACGCGAACCTGAAAGCGCTCGCGCAGTACTTCGTGAAGTGGATCCAGGCGTACGGCGCGCTCAGTCCGAGGATCGCGATCGACACGCTCGCCCCCCAGAACGAGCCCAACTACCCCCAGGGCTACCCATCGACGCTCTGGACGCCGGCGCTCTACACGAAGTTCATCGGGACGTATCTCGCTCCCGCGCTCGGCACAGCGAACCTGAGCACGAAGATCATGCTCGGCACGATGTCCAACGGCGACAACGGCTCCACCAGCAAGGACCTGATGGTCGTCCAGGCCGTCATGGCCGACGCGACCGCGAAGAACCTCGTCAAGGTCGTGGGTCTGCAGTGGAGCATGCTGGACATCTACGAGGGCCTGGTCAGCGGCGCCAGCAAGTCGAACTTCATGACGGGCGGCCTCCCGGTCTGGGCGACCGAGCACAAGTGCGGCAACTACCCGTGGAACCCGACGGGGACCAACTCGGGGACCGGCTTGCCCTTCGTGGCGTACGTGGAACCGGCGCCCAACGATCAGGCGTACGGCGTCGAAACCTGGGATTACATCCGCAACGCGATCACCAAGGGGGGCGTCACCGCCTACAACGCCTGGAACATGGTGCTCGATACGGTCGGCAAGGGGAACGACATGGTCCGGCAGTGGTCGCAGGACTCGCTGCTGGTGGTGAACACGACGTCGAAGACGCTGATCCTGACGCCGGCCTTCTACGTCTTTCGCCACTTCGGCCAGTTCGTCGTCCCGGGCGCCCAGGTCGTCGCCACCACCGGCGGCGACGCGGTCGCCTTCAAGAATCCCGACGGCTCGATCATCGCGGTCATTTACAACTCCGGCGCTGCCAAGACCTCCATTGTCGCCGTCGGCGGCAAGAAGCTGCAGTTCTCGATGCCCGCTAACGGATGGGCGACCGTCAATTACGTGCCGTGATGGCCCCGCACAATCGATCGGAGGCCCCCGTGGGTAACACAAGACTTCGTGACACAGCTCTGGCGACCGTTCTCTTCATCTCTTCCTGGGGCTGCGGCGCATTGTGGGGCTGCGGCGCAGGTAGCTCCAGCGGACAGAGTACCGGCTCGGGCGGCTCACCGAGCTCGGGAAGCTCGGGCGGCTCGCCGGGCTCGGGAACCACGGGCGGAACGAGTGGCGGTGGAAATGGTGGGACTGCGGGTTCGAGCAGCGGTGGCAGCAGCGGTGGCGGCGTCGGCACTGGCGGCAGCGGCGCGGGCGGTGTCGGCGCCGGTGGCGCCGGGACCGGTGGAGCGGCGACGGGTGGCGTGGGCGGCGGTGCAGCCGGGAGCTCGGGCGCCGTCACGGTGCAGCTCGACAGGACCGAGCAAACCATCGACGGGTTCGGCATCAACGATTCATGGGCGCCCGCGATGACGTCCGCGCAGGCGACCGCGCTCTTCAGCGCGACCAGCGGGATTGGCCTCACGATCCTGCGTGTCGGCATGGGGTCGAACGGCATGCCGATCAGCGCCAACATTCCCGGCGACATCACGTTGGCGAAGAACGCCGGCGCCACCAAGATCATCGGGTCGACATGGAGCCCGCCCGGCGCTGCCTGCAAGTCGGGCCAGACACCTCTCGACTCCGCCAACCCTGACAATAACGGCGGACACGTGCTCATGAGCTGTTACACGTCGTGGGCCACTTCAATAAAGAACTTCGCGGTCAATCAGGGTCTCTACGCCATGTCGATTGCGAACGAGCCTGATTTTGCCTCGTGCGGCACCACCGAGCCGTGCAACGGGAGCTACCCGACGACGCTGTACACGGCCAACGAGATGGTCACCTTCGTCAAGGTGGTGGGACCGATGCTCCAGGCGGCGGGGATCAAGGTCATGGCGCCGGAGGCCTCGGAGTGGAACCACACCTGGTCCAACACGTCGGCCTGCTGCTCGGTGCCGTCCGGCCGCAACAGCTCGGACCCGCTCAAATGCGGGTTCCCGCCGGCCAGTGCCGCCTGCGCGACGGGGGGCGGATACGATTACGGACACTATCTCTACAAGGATTCGGCCGCGTGGGCGGCCTTCGACATTCTGGGCGTGCACGAGTACGACTCGCAGGCCGCGCAGCCGTGGCCGAGCGACGTTCCGGCCAAGAAGCCGGTCTGGCAAACCGAGATGTCCGGTGTGAAGTGGTGGGCGGAACAGGGCCCGAGCACGGACATCAACAACGGCGTCGTGGTCGGAGGGTGGATTCACGACGCCCTGGTCAACGGACAGGTGTCGGCCTGGCTCTGGTGGTGGTACCAGGCGAACAACACCGACGACAACGAGGGTTTGATCCTCAAGAACGGGAACGACACCAAACGCCACTACGTGCTCGGGAACTACAGCAAGTTCGTGCGACCCGGCTACAGCCGGGTGGACATCGGGGGAGCCGTTCCCGCGGGCGTTCTTCTCTCGGCCTACAAGGGAACGGACGGCACGGTCGCGGTCGTGGCCATCAACCGCGGCACCTCGTCGGTCAGTGTGCCGATCGCCATTTCTGGCGGGACGGCGCCAGCCTCAATGACGCCGTGGGTGACGTCGGCGACCGATAACCTGGCGTCCAAGGCTGCGGTGACCGTGAGCGGCGGTAGCTTCACGGCCACACTCGCCGCAACGACCGTCACGACGTTCGTCGGCAAGTAGCGGGTGCCGCAAAACGCCGCCGCGAGCGTGGCTCACTATTGACGCGAGCCCTCGTGGATCGTGATCCAATTCGCCCCACCCGGGAATTCCCTGGAGGCGGCTCTCCAGCTCAACGACCGCGGTTCAAGGAGCGAAGATGAGAGATTCATTGGTTGTGTCATTCGGTCTTGCCGCGGCGATTTGCGTCGCAGGCGGGGTCGGGTGCTCTTCTGGGTCCGGCGCTGGAGGCAGTGGGGGAAATGGCGGCGCCACTACGCACACGGGCGGGAACGCCGGCACGGCCGGAGCTGGCGCGAGCGGCGGCAGCAGCAACACCGGGGCCGGCGGCAGCACGAGCGGAACTGGCGGTACGACGTCTGCTGCGGGAGGTGCAGCGGGCACGGGTAACCCCGGCGGCTCTGGCGGAGGCATCGGCGGCACGGCCGGAGGCGGAGGTGCAGGAACTGGAGGTGCCGGTGGCGGTGGCGGCTCTCCGACAACCGTGGACTGTTCCTCGAGTGCTGCCGTCATAACCTTTCCAACCTTACCGAATGCGGTGAAAAGCCCGCTCTACACGGTGACAGCCAACGGCACGTCACAGTTCGTGGAGAAGTTGACCAGGTTCTCGCCGGAGATGCAGGTGCACTACGCGTACTTCGGGCTGGCGAGCGGATGCACGGCGACAATCTCGGTCACCCTCAGTGAGAGTTTTTCCTCCTATACGTTGAGCCCCAAGAGCAGAAACATTGCCACGACCAAGAGCGGCAACGCCATCACGTTCACCAGCGGCCCCAACTATTTGATCCTCCAGGTCGACGCCAAGGAGCTGCTGTTCATTC
>CAZNCQ010000047.1:0-32418 GCA_964571275.1 uncultured Myxococcales bacterium | reverse complement strand
CCTCCGACCGGCGCGCTCCCGGGAGCCGAGCTCGCTTCTTCCCGGCCCCACTAGTTCGCCGCCACGGTTGGGGTTGGGGTAGACATCTGCGATCTCCGTTCATAGTGTTGTGTGATGAGCAATGAGGTAGCGCCCGCATCCGCAGCGACGGGCGTAGCCGGCATGGACGATATCCTCCGCGGCGGCTTTCCGGCCGGCCGCCTGGTGCTCATCGAGGGCGATCCGGGGGTCGGCAAGACCACCCTGGCCTTGCAGTTCCTGCTCGAAGGCGCGCGGCGGGGCGAGCGCGGCGTCTACGTCACCCTCTCGGAGACGCGGGAAGAGCTGGAGATGGTCGCCGCCTCGCACGGCTGGTCGCTCGAGGGGATTGATCTGTTCGAGCTGGCCCCCCCCGACGCTCTGCGTGGCGACGAGCAGAACACATTGTTCCATCCCTCCGAGGTCGAGCTCGCCGAGACGACCAAGGCGGTCGTCGATCTGTGCGCGCGCGTCAAACCGAAGCGGCTCGTATTCGATTCGCTGTCGGAAATTCGGCTGCTGGCCCAGAGCCCGCTTCGCTATCGGCGGGAGGTGCTGGCGCTCAAGCAATACTTCGCGGGCCGTGGCTGCACTGTCCTCTTGCTCGACGACCTCACCGGCACGAACGCCGACGGCCACCTGCAAAGCCTCGCGCATGGGGTGGTGACCATGGAGAAGTTGGTCCCCCTCTACGGGGCGCAACGCCGCCGCTTGCGGATCGCGAAGCTGCGCGGCGTCGACTTTCGCGGCGGCTATCACGACTTCGTCATCGAGCGCGGTGGAGTGGTGATTTTCCCGCGCCTGGTCGCGTCCGAGCACCGGCAAGACTTCGAGCGCGGCGTCGCCTCGAGCGGGATGCCGGAGCTGGACGCAATGCTCGGCGGCGGGCTCGATCGCGGAACCAGCGCGCTCCTGCTCGGCCCGCCGGGCACGGGAAAGTCGGCGCTGGCCACGCAATGGGCGTCCGCGGCCGCGGGCCGTGGCGAGAAGGTGTTCGTCTACGCATTCGACGAGAGCGTCGCGACCATAGAAGCGCGCTCGAGGTCGCTCGGTATCGATCTGCCGGCTCACGAGAAGGCGGGGCGGATCGTGGTCCGGCAGGTCGATCCCGCGGAGGTTCCTCCCGGGCAGCTCACCCACCAGATTCGCCAGGCGGTCGAAAACGAAGGCGTCCGCATGGTCATCATCGACAGCCTCAACGGCTACCTGCAGGCGATGCCCGACGAATCGTTCCTGGTCTTGCAGCTTCATGAGCTGCTCACGTACCTCGGCCGCCAGGGCGTCGTCAGCATCCTCGTCGTCGCCCAGAACGGGCTGGTGGGCGCCTCGATGGTGAGCCCGACGGACGTGACGTACCTGGCGGATACCGTGCTCTTGCTCCGCCACTTCGAGGCGGCCGGGACGTTGCGCAAGGCGGTCTCGGTGCTCAAGAAACGGACCGGCAAGCACGAAAGCGCCATCCGCGAGCTGCGCCTCAGCGACCAGGGGATCACCGCGGGAGAACCGCTGACGAAATTCCGGGGCGTGCTCACCGGCGTCCCCACCTACGAGGGCTCCTCGGACGCTCTGCTCGCGGGTGGGTCGCGTGGCGGCAATGGCTGACTCCTCGTTCCGGGAGCACCAGCTGCTCGTGTTCGCGCCCTCGGGCCGCGACGCGGTGCTCGCGACCCAGGTGCTCGAGCAGGGGGGGATGAGCGCCACGATCTGCGGTAGCGCCGACGAGCTGGTGACGGCGATCGGCGAGGGCGCGGGTGGTGCGCTCGTCGCCCAGGAAGCACTCAGCCTGCCGGTCATAGCGACGCTGGCCGGAGCTCTTCGCAACCAGCCGGCCTGGTCGGACTTTCCGCTTCTCATCTTCATGCCGCGGACGGCGTCTGCGTTCGAGAACCGCAAGGCACTGGAGGCGTTCGCCGATCTCGGCAACGTCACCGCGCTCGAGAAACCGATCCATCCGCTGACGATGGTGAGCGCCGCGCGCGCGGCGCTCCGGGCGCGCACGCGCCAGTACGCAGCGCGCGCCGCACTCGAACAGCGGGAGCAGGACGTCAGGCAGCGCGATCAATTTCTGGCGCTGCTCGGTCACGAGCTGCGCAATCCTCTGGGCGCGTTACGAAACGCGTCCAAGCTGCTGGAGCGCGATTCGGCGAGGCTTCCGGGCCTTCCGAGCTCGCTCGCCATCATCGATCGGCAGATTGATACGCTGACGTTGCTGGTCGACGATCTCCTCGACGTCGCCCGCGTCACGTCGGGCAAGATCTCGCTCAAGCTGGCGCCCGTCGATCTCGCGGCACTGGTGCGGAATCTCGTCGACGAGGCGGGGCGCAGCAGCCGCGAGCGCCGCTTGCGACTGAGCCTCGAGGCGCCGGCCGTCCCGGTCGTCGTCATGGGTGACCGGCTTCGACTCGAACAGGTCATCAACAACTTGCTCACCAATGCCCTCAAGTACACGCCGCCGGGCGGCCGCATCCAGGTGACGGTCGCGAGCGGAGACCCCGCCATCTTGCGCGTCGTCGATACCGGCGTCGGCATCAGCGCCGACGTTCTTCCCACGATCTTCGAACCGTTCACGCAGGCCCCTCAGAACCTCGATCGCGCGCAGGGTGGGATGGGCCTCGGGCTCAGCGTCGTGCGCTCTCTCGTACGGCTGCACGGCGGCGAGGTCATCGCCTCGAGCGCCGGCGCCGGCCGCGGGACGGAATTCACGGTTCGGTTTCCGGGCGTGCTCGACGCCGCTGAGCTGATCGCCGAGTCGGATACGGCCGTGGTGGCGGCGCCGTCGCCGCCGCGCCACATTCTCATCGTCGAGGACAGCGACGACAACCGCGAATCGCTCCAGGAGCTGCTCGAGTCGCAAGGACACCGGGTCGACACCGCCATGGACGGGGAGCAGGGTGTGGAGCGCGCCATCGCCGCGCACCCGGAGGTCGCGCTCGTGGACATCGGCCTGCCGCGCCTTGACGGTTACGAGGTGGCGCGTCGCATTCGCGCGGCTGGCGGCTCGGACATTTTTCTGGTGGCGCTGACCGGGTACGGGCAACCGGAAGATCGCACGCGAGCCGCCGCCGCGGGCTTCGACGTTCACATGACGAAGCCGATCAACTTCAGCAACCTGCGCGAGATCCTGTCGGCCGCCGCGAAAAGCAGCCCGGCGACGGACGCGGCCGCGGCCTCGCGCTAAACCAGCGCCAGACCGCGCTCGATCTCTCGATCTGTCACCGCCCGAGCTATCCGCCGCTTCCGCATTCTCCGCCTTGGCGCGCCAGCACCCACGTCCGTTGCCCCACGCTCACGTGAATTCGCCGCGCCACCAACGGAAACGGCAGCCGCGGCGCTGCCACGAAGCAAAGCCGATACCCCGGCAGCGCGCCTGTGACCGCCGCGCGTACGACCATCGTCGTGGCGGCGTCGGACCGCTCGCGGCGCGCAACCTCCGACACGACGCGACCGCCGCCGAGCGGGGGCTCATCGAGATACGGGCCGGCGAAGCCCTCGGTCAATACGATGACCTCCGGTGAACGCGACACGACGTCTCCGATGCGCGCCTGCCGCTCGTCCATGCCCGCCTGCGGATTGCGGCCGGCGACCGGCTCGGGACCGACGCGCGTGATGCGGACGCCGTGCGACGCCGCCGCCGCGAACCGCGGTTGATACACCAGCGGCCCATACGTCTCGACGGTGGTGCCAGGTGCGCGCGCTTCGAGCCATCGCTCGACGCGCCGGCGTCCGTCGGCCCATTGCGTGGCGCACAGCTCGAGCGGCGCGATCAGGCTCAGCGCCAGGAGCAGCGCGCCGGCTCCGCCGACCGCGCCGCGAAACCGCTCGGCGTGCTCCGCCACCTGCGCGCGCGCCGCCTCCAGCGCCAGCCCGACGTAGAACGAAAGCCAGAACCCCAGCGGCAGGACGAAGCGGTGCTCGGCGCGGCCGACGACCAGCGTGAACGCCACCAGACAGCCGGCGCCTGCGAAGAACGGACCGAGCCGCTCGATCGACGCGCGGGATCGCGCGCGCCCTTCGCGCCCGACGACCACACGCGCGATCGCGAGCGCCACGCCCGCCCACGCGAGCGCGACGACCGGCCACGGCCACCAGAATCGCTCCGGCGCCGACGCCAGATCGCGCAGATTCGCCATCAGGCCGGCGAGATCGCGCGTGTAGGACCGGTAGTCGCCGCTCGCCGGACCGCCGAGCGCGTGCAGGCGCGCGACGAAGCCGGTGGGGTTCAGCAGCGCGCCACTCGCAGCGCCGTAGACCAGCGCCGCGATCCCCGCGGCGCGCGCGAGCGCCGCCAGCGACGCCGCGCCCGACCGCCCGGCTCGCCCCCGCGCGAACCCAAACACCACCAGCGGGAGAAAGAGCACGAACGTCGCGTAGGACTGATCCTTGGTCGCGACCGCCAGCGCCGCGAACACCGCACCCACCGTCAACTCCCGCGTGTCGCCACTCTCGCCGGCGCGCAACAACCGTTCAACGGACAGCGCCGTCCACATCAGCGCCGGCCCGTCGAGGTTGGTGGCCCGACCGTAGTACGCGAAGCTGAAGTTGGCGGCGGCGAACGCCTCGGCCCACAACGCCGCGCGCCGGCCCCCGAGCCGCGTCGCGATCCGCGCCAGCGCGGCCAGCGCCACCAGCGCCGCCGCGATCGCGACCGCGCGGCCGATGAGCGCGCACGCGGTCATCACCGGCGTAGCGATGATGGCCGGCTGCAGATCGGCCAACCGCAATGATGGCGCGCGCAGCGCCGCCGGCAACAGGATCGGCAAGCACAGCGCCCCGAGCAACAGCGGATGCAGCAACGGATAGCGAAACGCCGTTCCCGGGTGCAAGTTCTGAGCGACGCCCGCGAAGATGTCGCGCGGCGCGACGCCGTCGTTCTCCCAGCTGAACGACGACGGCAGATCCCACGCGACCGCCGCCAGCGACAGCAACAGAAACCCGATCCGGATCGCCGCGCGCGCGCGATCGCCACCGCCGAACCCGCGGGCGAGCCGATCGATCACGGCCGATCGGACCTCACGAACAGCGATAGACAGACCGGCATCGCCACCACCGCGGCCAGCAGGCACGCGATCTCACCCAGCACCGCCATCGCGCCGAAGCCGCGCAACGCCTGGCTGTGCGCGGCCAGCAACGAGCCGTAGCCGACGATCGTCGTCCACGAGCAGAGCAACACCGCGCCGCCGACGGACCGCACCGCGCGCACCGCCGAGCCCTCGCGCCGCCAGCGGGCGACGACGTTGATCGCGTATTCACCGCCGACGCCGAACGTGATCGGCAGCGCCAGGAAGTTGAGAAACGTCACGTGCACGCGCGCGAGCCCGGCGGCGCCCACCATCCACAGCACGCCCAGGCACAGCGTCGCGACCGCGATCGCCGCCGCGCGCGCGGGGCGCACGAGCACCGTGATCAGCGCCGCCACGAGCAAGAGCGAGATCAGCGTCGCGCGCGGGCCGTCGTGCAGCACCGAGCGCAACATCGCGCCGAAGATCATCGGCGTGCCCGACGTCTCGATCGTATCCCCGTCTCGGAGGGGCAGGCGCTCGAGCACCTGCGCGATGGCCAGCAGATCGTGCCCGTCCCACATCGAGACGTTCTTCTCGGCGTGATAGACCAGCACCAGCCGGCCGATGGTGCCGTCGTTCTCCGTGAACGGGCGGCGCGCCAGCGGCGGCAGATCCCGGGGCGTGAGCTCGCGCAGATCGTCGGGCGGCGTCAGGCGGGCGACGTCGTCGCGCTGCTTCTGGGGCAGCAGATCGACCGACGGATCGTGCGCGAGTTTGCGAATCTGGCCGAGGAGCTGCAGCTTGCGTTGCTGCGCCGCCGGGTCGCCGGGCAGTACGTCGTAGATGGTGAGGATGTTGCCGATCAGGTGGCGCGCGCCGTTGTCGCGCGCGCGGATCGTGTCGCGGATCTCCTCGACCTGGTCGATGCGGTCCGCGAGCACGACGGTGGGGCTATGCCAGCGCCCGAGGAGCTGGTTCAGGTTGTCGTCCATCTGCTTGCGCTCGGGGTCGCGCGCGATGTCGGCGCGCAGCTTGCGGAAGTCATACTCGAACGGCGAACGCGCGAAGTGCTGGAAGCCGAAGACCGCCGCCGCGGTCAGCGCCACGCTCGCCAGCAGCAGCGCGCGCGGGTGTGTTCCGATCGCCTTGGCGACGGGCCGCAACGAAAACGGGACCGCGGCCGTGGTGCGCCGGCGCGCGGCCCCCCAGACCGTCAGCCACGCCGGCAGCAGCGTGAAGGTCGCCAGCCAGCAAGCGAGGCTGCCGATCGCAGCCATCACGCCGAACTGCGAGAAGCCGCGAAAGCTGGTGGTCGCCAGCGCCAGGTACGACGCCGACGCCGCCAGCGCCGCCGTCAGCGTGGGCCGCACGGTGGTCGCGAGCGCCGCCTGAAGCGTGCGGTCGGCGCCGCTGAGACTGGCGCCGACGGTGGGATCGGCGTGCGCACGGTTTTCGCGATAGCGCGACAGCAAGATGATCGCGTGGTTGATGCCGTTGCCGAGGATGATGGTGCCCAGGAACGCCGTCGACGAGTTGAGATAGCCGAACACCAGCTCGCCGGAGGCGAAGGCGATCGCCGTTCCCCAGGCGGCCGGAAACACCACCAGCACGATCGCGCTCAGCCCGCGGAAATAGAAGATGATCGAGAGCGCGATGATCACCGTGCAAAAGATCGTCACGCCCAGGATGTCGTGCTCGATCGCTTGCCGGTTCTCCAGGCCCACGACCACCGGTCCCAGGCTGTCGACGCGCATCGCGGGGTTGAACCCCGACGGCGGATGCGCGGCGACGAACGCGTTCACCGCGCCGACCAGCGCCTCGCCCGCGTTCTCGTCGAAGAGGCCGCCGGTCGGCAGCACCAGCACCCAGGCCACGTCGCCGTTCACGAAGTAGCCGTCGGGAAAGCGCTGCGCCAGCGGGTTGTGCTCCAGCTTGCTGCGCAGCTCCTTGTCGTCGGCGCTCTCGTCGCCCTCGTCGAGCGACACGAACATCGGGTTCTTGCGCCGCACGATCTCGGTGCGCAGGCGATCGCGCGCATCCGCCAGGTCCTGCTCCGATGCGTAGAGCCAGCGGTGCTCGTGAAAGAACTGCCGCAAGTCGAGGATGTTGTACGCCACCAGCCCGATGCGCGACTTCGGCAGCGTGCGCAACGCCTCGGTCAGGAGCCTGGCGTACACCAGATTCGCCGCGCGATCGGGCGAGCGGATGCCGACCGTGAGCAGGTTGAGATCGCCCACGCGTCCCTCGGTGCGCTTGAGCGCCTGCACCGCTGGATCCTGGCTGGGCAAGAGCTCGGCGAAGGACGTGCGGAGCTGCAACCGGAGCGCGAGCGCGACCGCGACGACGAAGAGCACCGCCCCCGCGGCCAGGATCGGCCACGGGTATCGCTCTGGAATCGTCGGGCGCCCGGCACGATGTTCACCGTTCGTGCGCATATGATGTGGTCCCGTCAGGAGGCTCGGCGCTGTTGTTCGGCCGGCGCAGACACGGTCACCGCGGCGCGCGGCACCGCCGCCATGACATGCCCTCTCCCGCGCGCCTCGAGCACCGCCTCATACGCGTCGGCCAGGCGAGCGCCGACCCGTTCCCAGGTGAAGTGCTTGAGGATGTGGGCGCGGCCGCTCTTGCCGACGGCGCGGCGCGCTTCCGCCTCCATCGACAGCAGCGTGCGCAGCGCATGCCCCAGCGCGGGCCCGGAGCCGGCGGTGAACGCGAGACCGCCGCCTGATTCAACGACCAGCTCACCCACCGCGCCGCGCGCCGGACCGACCACCGGCGTGCCGCACGCCAGCGCCTCGGCCGTCGCGAGCGAGAACGTCTCCGTGCCGCTCGTGAGCACGACGACGTCGCTGGCCGCCAGCACCGCGGCGACGTCGGCCGGCCGATCGAGGTAGGGCTCGACGGAGACGCTGGGCCGGGTCTCGGCGAAGCGCTCGAAGGTGGCGCGCGACGGGCCGGCGCCGATCAACCGCAGGCGCGCGCCCGTGCGGGCGTGAACGTCGTCCCAGATCTCGGTCAAGAGGCCGAGCTCCTTCTCCGGCGAAAGCCGGCCGGCGTAGGTCACCGTGAGCGGCGCCGCGGCATCGCGGGCCGTCTCATCGACGGAGTGGAACACGTCGACGTCGACGCCCAACCCGACCCAGCGCACGCCGGGAAAGCCCAGCCCGCGCAGCCACTCGGAGATCTCGCGTGACGCCACGAGGCTGGCGTCGTAGCGCGCGAATTGACGGCGCGCGAACCCCCACGCCATCCGCACCGCCGACTCGTCCATTCCCGCCGGCAAGAACCGCTTCGCCAGCGGCTCGACCAGCTGGCGCGGAAAATCGGTGTGGAAGAAGCCGACCAGCGCCGGCCGCGTCTGCAGCGGCGCCAGCGCGCGCAACACCATGTCAGGCAGAAAATAGTGGCTGCCGATCTCGACGACGTCGGGCGCCAGCCGCTGCAGCAGGCGCCGCAGGTGGCCGCCGCCGGGTTGGAACAGCCGGTACTCCGGACTGAACGGTACGCGCGGGCCGGGCAGCAAGTGCAATGTGCCGTTACCCAGCTCCTGCTCCGCGAGCGCCGGCCCGGGCGCCACGAAGTGACACTCGATCCCGCGCGACGGCAACACCCGCGCCTTCTCACGGTAGTAGCGTTTGATCCCGCCGCACGACGTGGGAAAGAAGCTGGTGATGTCGACCAGCCTCACGACACACCTCCCGCGTCGTTGCGCGATCGCGCCGCACGTGGCACGCCGCCGACCGCTGCTGCCGCCGCGCCCGCTGCCGCGGCGACCGGCTCGTACGCCGTCGCCACCGCTGCAGGGACCGGCGCCGGCGTGCTCGCCCTCGCGCGCTCGGCGAGGAACCGCCGGTATTCGCCGAAGGTCCCCTCGGCGGCGGCGGCCATGCTGTAGCGTCGCGCGAACGCGGTCGCCGCCTCGCCCATGCGCGCCCGGCGCCGGCGATCCACCAGCAGGCTCGAGATCGCGGCCGCCATGTCCTGTGGCTGGCGCGCGTCGACGACCAGGCCGGTGATCTCGTGGATCATGTTCTCGCGCGCCGCGCCGCGGTTCGCGACCACCACGGGCAACCCGGACGCCTGCGCCTCGACCACGGTGTTGCCGAAGGTCTCGGTCTCGCTCGGCGACACGAACACGTCGCTCGACGCCATCAGGGTCGCCAGCTCGTCACCCGTACGCGCGCCCAGGAACAGCACGCGACCTCCCGCGCGCGAGGCCAGCGGCTGCGCGTAGGGCCCGGTGCCGACGATCACGAGCCGCGCCTCGGGGACCGACGGGGAGGCCAGCGCGAACGCGTCGATGAGCGCGTCCACGCTCTTCTCGCGCGAGAGCCGCCCGACATACAGGACCTTGGGCTCGCCGTTCAGACCAAACGGCGCGAACGCGTGCGGATCCCGGCGCGACGCCTGGAAGAGATCGAGATCGATCCCGCGCGGCATGCGCGCGACCTTCTCGGGTGGCACGCCCAGCTCGGCGACGCGCGCAGCGACCGCCTGCGACGGGACGAACACGCGATCCATCGCGCCATAGAACCAGCCCACCGCCTTGCCCACCAGCAAGCCCGTCATCGGATCACCGGTGATGCGCGTGCAGTACTCGGGCAAGTCGGTGTGGTACTGACCGACGACCGGAATCCCGGCGAGCCGCGCCGCAAACAGACCCATCACGCCGACCGGTCCCGGTGTCGAGCACTGCACGAGGTCGATACGGTTGGCGATCAGGTAGTTGAGCAGGCTCGGCAGGTGCGGCAGGCCGAACTCCATCTCCGGGTAGTCGGCCAGGCGATGGCGGGCCAGCGCCGGCACGCGCACAGTGCCGTCGTCGTCGACGGAGACGTGGTCGCCCTCGCCCCACGACACCAGGCGCAGGTCGTGGCCCGCGGCGAGCGCCGCCTGGCGCAGGCGCCGGAGGCCGAGCGCAACGCCGTTGACGTCGTCGACCGTGTCGCTGAGCACCGCCACCCGTGGCGACGTCACCACCGGGGGCACGAGCCCCAGCCCGGCCGTGTACCGCCGCGCCGACAGGATGTCGTGCGAGTGCCAGCGCGCGCCGAGCAGCGCGGGCATGGCGGCGACGACGTTCTTGACCAGCGCGGGCAAGCTGTCGGCGAGCTCGATCGGCCGCATCGTGCTCAGCGCCTGGATGAACGGCGTCAGCGCCTCGCGACCCGTCGTGACCAGCACCGCCTCGAGCAACCGCCCGAGCTGCGCCTGCGTCTGGTCGGTGTGACCGCGCGCCGCCAGACTGGCGAGCGCGCCGCCGCGCGGGGCTTCCGCCGGCGTCACGTCATTCGCGGGCGCGGGCGCCGGCGCCACCGCGGCGCGCGGGTGCGGGTGCGCGTGCTCGTGCCGCTCCGCCGCCTCCCAATCGGCCTCGTCCTTCTCCTCGCGCTCTTGCGCTTCCGACAGTCGCGTGGCGTAGAGCTCGAGCGTCGCGTTCAGCGATGACGGCGAGCCGTCGGTCTTGGTCTCCTCGATCTCACCCGAGTTCGCGAAGTAGCCTCCGAGCACACCGTACACATTGTGCTCG
Source organism: uncultured Myxococcales bacterium (assembly GCA_964571275.1). GTDB lineage: Bacteria > Myxococcota_A > Polyangia > Fen-1088 > Fen-1088 > DASRQZ01. The sequence goes on along the minus strand of CAZNCQ010000047.1, from coordinate 21,870 downwards.
AGCACGATGGCCGTGCCGTGCGACCCGCCGGGCGCCGTGCGCCGTTCGCGCAGCGCCGCGGTGACGCCGCGGCCCGTTCGCTCGCCGACGAAGCTGGTCGACGCGCGCGCAATCGACAGCCCGGCGTGATCATCGCTGCCACCGACCAGTCCGTAGCGTCCCTCCGGGTTCAGGACCGGTGTGGTCGGGTGCTTCTCGGCGTAGCGCGCGATGACCGCGGGGGACACCCCGGCCAGGATCTGACGCAGGCACTCCTCGTGGACCGCGTCGCGCGTCCCGTTGCGAATCTCGAGATTGCGAAACATCAACAAGCAACGCTCCAGGTGCGACGGCTGCAAGCGCCGGTTCACCTCCGAGAGCGGGTGACAGAGGAAAAATTCAACACCCTGGTGGTGAAGATAGGACACCAGCTCATACACATTGACGCGCAGCCGCTGGATCTCGCGGTGCTGCTCTTCACTGATGTCGAGCGCAATCGTGTGCACGATGCACCCGTCTTCGGGGAAGCGCGCCGAGACCTCCTCGCTGATGAACGTGTCGGGGCCCATTGCCGCCAGCTCCAACGCGCCGTCGATCGTGTCGTGATCCGACAGCGTCACCAGGTTCATTCCCCGCAGCTTTGCGGTCTTGTAGACCGTCGCCGGCTCCGTATAACACTCGGCGGAATGCGCCGAACGGAGGAACCAGCTATAGGGTCGGCTCGAGAAGCGCGAGTGAACGTGCAGGTCGATCCGGACGTCTTCACCCTTGTGTTCAACAACGTTCTGGCGATTCATTTCGTGGGCTTTGGACATTTGCAATTCTCCGACACACTCAACCAAATCGTCGAACTGACGTCGGTCACGTTTTTGTGACGGTCGGTTCAGCGCGCCGAGGTCGTGTTAGTCGTGAACCGGAAATTGCATCTTCGATGCCGTTGACATGACAGCCGCAAAAACTCTCCGTGTCCTGTTCATCAACGACACCTCGCGCGATGGTGGCCCGGGCCGTAGCCTGCACGTGCTGCTGCGCCACCTGGACCGCCAGCGCGTGCACCGTACCGTGCTGCTGCCTCGGCCCGGACCTGTTGCCGACTTGTTGCGTTCCGATGGCGCTGCTGACGAAATCGTTTTCGAAGACGCCTGGATCGAGAACATCGTTGCGCCGTTGTCACGGCCGATGGAGCGGAGCGACCATCTCGCGCCGCTGGCGACGCGTGCGTTGCGCGCGGCGGGCAACGCGATCAAGGGCGCGCGCCTGCTGCACCGATTGGCCGCGCGCGCGCGCGGCTACGATCTGGTGTACGGCAACGGCACGACGGCGAACTTCCTGGCGGCGGGCGCGGCGATACGCGCGGGCGTACCCGCGCTCTGGCACGTGCGCTATACCGACGTACCGCGGGTGGCGGCGGCTCTTCATCGCGGCCTCGCACGAAGCGCGACCGTACGGCGCATCGTGTGCGTCTCGCGCCCCAGCGCGGCGCTCTTTCCCGGCATGCAAGGCAAGGTCGAGGTCGTCAACAATGCCCTGGATCTCGACGCGTTCACGCCGGGCGCCAGCACCCCACGCCTGCGCCAGGAGCTCGGCTGGGGGCCCGACACCGTGATCTTTGCCAGTGCGGGCCGGATCTTGCGGCGCAAGGGATATGACGAGATGATCCGCGCGGCACGTTTCATGCTGAATGACCTGAGCATGGAAGAGCGGCAGCGTTGCGGCTTCGCGATCATCGGCGATACGCCGCCCGACTTCGCCGAGGATCATCGCGCGGAGTGCGTCGCGCTGGCGGAACAGCTGGGGATCGGCGATCGAGTCCGCTTCCTCGGGTTTCGTTCGGATGTGCGCCCCTACATCGGCGATGCCGATGTCGTCGTCGTCCCCAGCGTCTACCCGGACCCGCTGCCGCGCGCGGTGATCGAAGGAATGGCGCTGGGGAAGCCGATCGTCGCGTTCGGCGTCGGCGGCATCGGCGAGATGCTCGATGATGGTGTCGAGGGCGCGCTGGTGCGCGGTACGCCGCCCGACATCGAAGCCCTCGCGGCCGCGATGCTGCGCTGTTTTCGCGAGCCGGGACGCCGTCGCGCGCAGGGCGAGGCGGCGCGCGCGCGCGTGCTGCGCGATTTCGACGGGCGGCGCCACGGGGCCCGCATCGAGCGCTTGATTCACGAAGCGGCCGCGCCGCAAACCCACGCGGCGAGCGCTGGCAATCGCCGCAATCCAGCGGAGATCCCGACGTGACCCGCGACCACACGGCTGCGCGCGCGGACGTGGCGTCCGAGCGGCCGGTCCTGTGCGTGACCATCGATTGCGAGCGCGACAAGGGGCCCCACTGGCGCGTGCGGCGCCCGGCGGCGTTCCGCGGGATTCGCGAAGGAATTGGCGAGCGCCTCGCCCCACTGTTTCGCCATTACGGAGTCAAACCGACGTATCTGCTTTCGCCCGAAGTGTTGCGCGACGATGCGGCGGCGGCATGCATGGCGCGCGTCGCTCGGGGAGCCGAGCTCGGCACGCACCTGCACGCGGAATACATCGGTCCGGACCTCGATGAAGAGGCGGAGAGCTCGACGTTTCAAGCGGCGCTCGCGCCTGCGGTCGAGCGCGCGAAGGTTGAAGCACTGACGTCGCTCTTCGTTCACACATTCGGCACGCGGCCGCGATCGTTTCGCGCCGGGCGATTCGGAATCGGCGGCGCGTCGCTCGGCATCCTGGCCGACCTCGGCTACGCGGTCGATTCCAGCGTCACCCCGTTCATCGACTGGAGCGGCGCGGGGCCCGGAGCGCCAGATTTTCGACAGGCACCGTTCATTCCTTACCACCCCAATTTGAACGCTCCGACAACGGCCGGCAACGGAACGGTGTGGGAGATACCGGTGACCATTCGCCCGCGGCTTGCACAGCGACTCCCCATCATGCGTCGTTTTCTCGCACGCCGACTGCGCCCGCGCTGGCTGCGGCCGACCTGGGGCTCGGCGGCGGCGCTCATCGACCTGGCGCGTGACGTCTGGAACGAAACGCCCATGCGCGCGGACGCGGCGCGCGCCGCGCCGCCGATCTGGAACGTCATGTTTCACAACGTCGAGGTGGTCGCGGGCGCGAGCCCCTACTCCACCACCGAGGGGCGCGCGCAGGCGATCGTGCAACGCCTGGCTCAGCTGCTGAGATTCGCGCGCGCCGCGGGTGCGCGCTCGGTCGGTCTCGGAGATCTGCCGGAGCTGCTGTCGTGAGTCGACCCTCGCTGGCGGCCACGGTCGGCCGCGTGGCGCCCTGGCAGGTCCTCTACCGAGGGCTGACCGCGCTGGTGCCGCTGCTGCTGGCCGCCTGGTTTGGGCGCTCGGCGGAGACCGACCTTTACACGCTGTTCGCGGCGCTGTTCACGCTCGCGGGCTCGCTGGTGTTCGCGTCGTTTCAGGATTCAGCGCTGGTTCCGATCGTCGTCGACGTGCAGCGCCGCGACCCGGCCCAGCTGCCGCGGCTGGCCGGCGCGCTGATCTCGTACACGCTGCTCATCGCGTCGGGCCTGGCGCTGCTGATGGGCACCGGCGTCTGGCTGTGGTTCCGCGCGCGCGTCACGGGGAGCGCGGCCGCGCTCGTCGCGCCCATGGCCATCGGGTTTTCGATCTACCTGCCGTTCCTGGCGCTGCATTCGCTCGCGGCAGCGTTGCTGGCCGCGCGCTTCCGTTTTCTGCCCGATGCGCTGGCGGGAGCCGTCGGCGTGGGGGTCACGCTGGCGATCGCCGCGCTCGTGCGGCACCACGGTCTCGGGCCGATTCCGTTCGCGCTCGCGGGGGGTGAGCTCTGCGCGGCGGTCGGGCTGCTGGCCGCGCTCCGGCGTTCGGGCTTGCCGATCGAGCTCACGCTGTCGCGTCCGGGTGCGCTCAAGCGCTTCGTGAGGCTGGTCTCGTCGGAGATCGGCGGCGGTGCCGTCGTCCGCGTCAACCCGCTCGTCGATCAGATGATGGCGCGCGCGCTGGGCATCGTTGGCGGCGGCACGATGCTCAGGCTGTCGGGTGATCTCTCGTCGTTTCCGGCGTCCTTGCTGAGCTCGACGTTCCTGTCGGTGCTGCTCAGCCACCTGGCAGCCGCGGGCGCCGACGGGCGGCGCTTCGAGCTGCGGCGCACGGTGGTGCGCTCGGTGCTCGGCGTGACGCTGCTCTTTGGCGTGGTCGCGCTCGCGCTTTACGTGCTGCGCGTGCCACTGGTGTCACTGGTGTATGGGCGCGGCGCCATGGATGGCGTGGCGCTGGCGCGCATCGCGCATCTGCTGCCCTACCACCTGGTCGGGCTGGTGCCGTTCGGGATCGTGCTCGTGCTCGCGCGCGCGCACGTTTCGCTGGGCAACAGCCGCATTCTGGTCGGCATGGGCGCGCTCAACGCGGGCGCCAACCTGGTGCTGAACATCGCGCTCGCGCGCTGGTTGGGCCTGGAAGGGATCGCGCTGGCCACTTCGGCGGTCAACGCCGTCGTGGCCTGGGTCTTCTGGATCCGGCTCGGCTACCGCCTGCGCGCCGCCGAGCTCTGGAGGCGCCGCGCGTGAGCACCGGCGCGACAGCGGGGCCGGTGGTTCACGTCGTCGTCGCCGGTGAAGTCGGTGGCGCCGAACGCATGGTGCTGAGCCTGGCGCGCCGGCCTGCGGGCGATGCGCTCGGAGATGGCAAGAACGAACGCCGCCACCTGATCGCGCTCTGGACCGACGCTCCGGCGGTGCGCGCGCTGTTCACCGGCGCGGGCGTCGAGGTGGTGACGCCGCCGCGGCCGGCGGGCGGGCTCCTCGGGCGCGACGTCCTGCGCGGCGCCACCGGCGGCCGCGACGTACGCTGGCTGGCGCAGCTGCTGCGCGACACCGGTGCGCGCGCGGCACAGCTGCACACGTTCGCGTCGCACGTGCTGGGGACGCGCGCCGCGGCCCGCGCCGGCGTGCCGGTGATTCGCACGGAGCACTCGACGCGCGTCTACGACCACTGGCTCTGTCGTCCGTTCTCGCGCTGGTCCTTGCGGCGCGCTTCCGCCGTGGTCGCGGTCAGCGACTTCCTGCGCCGCCAGATCTGCGCGCATGTCCCGGCGGTCGCGTCGCGCGTCAGCGTGATTCGCAACGGCGTCTCCAGCTTGTTCGCAAACGCCGGATCGACACCGCTCTGCGCGCACGAAGGCCCCCTGCGCCTGGGCGTGATCGCGCGGCTCGAGCCGCGCAAGGGGATCGATCAGGCGATCGCGGCGCTGGCGATGGTCGACGGACCGCGGCTGGACATCGTCGGCGACGGCCCCTGTCGCTCCGCGCTCGAGCGGCAGGTGGCGGCGCTGGGCCTCGGCGACCGCGTGCGTTTCTGGGGTTACCGCAGCGATCCCGAGACGATCATCTCCGCGCTCGACGCTCTGCTCTGCAGCTCGCGCACCGAAGGCCTGCCCGTGGGTCTGCTCGAAGGGATGGCGCTGGGACGTCCGGTGATCGCCGTGCCGGTGGGCGGCGTGCCCGAGATCGTCGCCGACGGCGAGACCGGCTGGCTAGCCGCGGACCTTTCGGCGGAGGCGCTGGCCGCGGCGCTACGCTCGGCGGTTGCGCTCGGGCGACACGAGCTGGCGCGGCGAGGCGAACGCGCCCGCGCCGCCGTCGGGCGCCGTTTCACGGAGACGCACATGCGCGAGAGCTACGAACAGGTCTACCGGACGATCTAGAACGCAGTCAACCGATGCGGCCCCACAACCAGCGCGCGTGCTCGCCGATCAGATCGAGGCGGGTCGTGGCGAACTCGCGCTTGAACTGCGCGATCGACGCGCGCTTTTCATCGGTGTCGCCGGTCATCGGCACGCCGCCGAGATCGAAGTCGCAGCCGATGCGCTGGGCCCAGGCGACGGCGGCGACCAGGCAGGTCACCATCTTCGAGTACTTGCGCGGCGCGCGCGACGACGCTGCCAGATAGAGCGTGACCAGCCGGCCGTGGCGGATAGCGAGCGCGCCGGCGACGGTCTCGGCTTCGTGCTCGGTGAAGAACAGTCCCACCGATCCGTCCGGCCCGAAGTCGAGCGCTGCCAACGCGTCGAACCATGAGAACGTCTTCGCGCGTAACCCCTGCTGGTCCATGAGCTGGCGATAGAGCGCGACGAAGCGCGGCAGGTCCGCGACGGTGCCGCGACGAGCGCGCGCTCCCGCGCGTTCGGCGAGGCGATACTGCTGGCGCAGCTTGCGGTATTCGCTGCCGGCAAAGATCGTGTCGAGCGCGGCGGAGCCGTCTCGATCGTCGGCGACCGCGGCGGCGCCCACCCCTGGTTCCAGCGCCAGACGCAGCGTCGCCGCGTGCGCGCCCGACATCTTCTGCACCGATCGCCACCCGAGCTCGTCGAGCGAAGCCAGCACCGCTTCGCCCGTGGTCAAATCCCAGTACGGCATCACGGCCAGTCGCGCGATCCCGCGCCAGCGCGCCGCGCGCGCGATCCGGCTCAGCACCGGCCCGAACAGCGCGGGGTCGGCGACCACCGGACCGCGTTCGATCACCGCGTACGGCAGCGGTAAGCCCGCAAACTGCGCGCGCAGGATGTGGGCGCTCCCGATCACCCGAGCTGTGGCGTCCCGCACGATCGCATACGACGAGCTGAACGGGCGCCCCGCGCGCGCCAGCGGCGCCCAACGTCGAGCCTGCACGAAGTGGCCCGACGAGGCGCCGTCGACGAACGCGTCGTAGTCGGCGGCGTCGCCCGGCGACAGGTGGCCGCTCCAGGTCAGCGTCAGTGGCCACATCTGCTGCCAAAGCGGCTGCGACTTCCGCGGCAAAGACAGAGACAAGGGGACTGTCGAATTCTCAACACTGGCCACGTTGGTTGCTCGTTTCTTCTTTGTTTCCCGTCGATCCTGCCAATGTCCTTGCAATGCCCGTGCACACCGCGCGCGCAAGAGAATCGCGCCAACTTACCAATGCTTCGTGGATCTGGGCGGTCGCTGCACACGCTCAGGAGACGAACCGCGGCCGACAGAACGTCAACGAACTGTCACAGAGCGCCGGCCGCCAACCATGTTATGCGATCTGGCTCGACGCGCGCACGCTGACTCGCCGTGGAGCTGTTCAACGAAACAATGTTCCCGAGCTTTTTGGCGCGGGCGCAGCTGGTCTACGATGACCTGCTACAGGCAGTTGTGGTCGTGAAGGGAACCTACGACACACTGCCCAACGGCGAGACCCGGCTGGCGGAAACGCAGCTGCCGCTGCACCTGGAAGACGAGGCGACCGACTTCGGAACGCTGGAGACCGAGATCGTGCCCGCCAAAGCCTGGTGCGATCTCGCGGTTCTCGGGCACGCGCGCGCCCGCTCGCCGAAGCGACCGATCAAGCGCATGCAGGTGTCGCTGCGCATCGGCAAGTTCACGCGCGCGGTGCAGGTGACCGGCGATCGCGTCTGGGAGAGAGCGCTCGGGCGCTTGCGTCCGTCGGAGCCGCGCCCGTTCACCGAGCTGCCGCTGACCTATGCGCACGCGTTCGGTGGAACGGCGCGCCACGAGGAGAACGTCGAGGTCGGTTATTTTGCCAACCCGCACGGCCGCGGCTTCGTCGTACAACGCGACGAAGTCGTCGGAAAGCCGCTGCCCAACATCGAGGAGATCGATCAGCCGGTGCGCGGCTGGCAAGATCGCCCGCTGCCCGCCGGCTTCGCGCCGCTGGAGCGCAGCTCGGTGCTGCGCGGGCAGCGCGGAATCACCGTCGATCTCGAGAAGCAGCTCACCCGCATCGACGCCGCGGCGTTTTGCTCGTCGCACCCGCGCATGTGCTTGCCGTCGTACCCTCACGGCGAGCCGGGCGAGCTCGGCGGCGTTTCCTTTGACGGCGCCTGGCGCTTCCGCCTGCCGCCGTTTCGCCACGAGATCCGGATCGACCTCGGCGGCGCGCGCTATCGCCTGCCGCTCGTGCCCGACACCCTTTACCTGCGCGCCGACGAGCGCCGCATCGTCGTCGTGGCGCGCGGCGCGTTCATCTATCAGTTCAAGCCGGAGCGCAGACGCACCGTGCGCATCTGCTCGGAGGCCGAGCCGGATCGCGTGGTCGCCCCCGAGCCAGAGGGTGCGACGACGACGATCCGCAAGGCGCGCGAGGCGAACCATCCCGATTTGCCGATCCGGCTACCGGTGTCGAAGGCGTTTCCCATACCGCTCGACATTTTCTGCGCGAACGATCCCATGGTCGACCTCGTCGAAACTCTACCTCTTTGCGCGTCGGGGTGACACGGTGACACCTCGCGCGACTCAAAGGATCACATGAAGTGCTTCGGCCTGAATCAAGGGTATCTGCAATTCGGATTGTCCTTGTTCGACATGCACGATCAGTGGGTACCGCCGCCGATCCCGCTGAAAGCGATTCCCGGCCTGATCGAGGGCCCCGCTTTCATGGGCTGGGCGCCGGGCATCTACACCACGCACAAGGTCGGGAGAAAGACGAAGTTCGACGGGAACAACGCCATTCAGCAGGGCCACGACTGCGGATACCTGATCCCGCACATCGCGATTCCGCTCAACGTGATGATGGGGATCAACATGCTGGTCTCCAAGCACAAGGTGATGTTTCCGGTCACGAGAGTGCTGATCGAGGGCAAGCCGATGGGCACCTACTTCCCGCTGGTTTTTCTCGGCCTCATCTGCTCGAACCCGGTCTCGCTGCCGACCGGCGTGCTCATCAAGATCCAGGGAACGGTGGTCTCGGACATGTCGCTCACCGACATCCTGCTCGGGTTCGCTTTCATCGCGCTGGACATGATCATCGACGCGGTCTGGTCGCTGATCGTCAAAGGCGACAAGTGGGGCAAGTTCGGCCCCGGCAAGGCGTTTCCCCCGTTTTACAAGGGGATGCTGGAAAAGATCTTCAGTAAAAAGATGGTGGACCCGGTCATGACGAAACCGCTGGCGAACCTGATCTTCCGCCAGGCGCTGTCCAAGGTGGTGGATCACCTGAGCAAGAGCTGGATCGTGAGCCCGCTCGTCTCGGGAAGCGTCTTCCAGGCCGCGCAACCGATCACCGGTGTGCCGCGCACGTCGCTGCCATCGATCTCGATCGGGCGCGCCGGCGTCAACTGGTCATTCTTCCCCAAGTTCAAGGTGGGCGGCAATGTCTTCAACTAGTCGCGCGGCGGTTCCGCGTGTACGCGCCGCGACGCCGCGGCCGCGCAAGGCCGAAAAGCCGGTCGTCGTCGAATCGACGGCGCCCGACTCGTCCCAGGCGCTGTTGCTGGCGACGGACGGCAAGGGGCGGCTCATCGTCTCGGTGCACGTGAAACGCACGTTTCAGCTGTTGCCGACCGGTGAATGCCGGCTGGCCGACGAGCAAGCGCCGTTCTTGACCGGCGAGCCGCCGAAGCCACCGGCGGAGGGCGCGGGCGCAGACGGAAGCGCCGCCCCCAGCTCCGGGGAGGACGAGATCTTCCCCGAGCTCGACATCATCCCTCACAAGATGGCCACCGATCTGATCGTGATGGGCTCGGCCCATGCGCGCTCCGGCAAGCCGACCAAGCGCATGGTCGCCGGAATCGACTGCGGCGAGCTGCAGTACCGCATGCTGGTGCAGGGCGATCGGCGCAGCTACTTTCGCCCCGACGGGCAGCTCGCCTTCACCGACGCCGAACCGTTCGAGCTGATGCCGCTGCGCCACGAACGCGCGTACGGCGGCTGTGATCCGACGGTGCCGGTGCCGCCGCTGGCGAACCTGCTCGACGCGATGTTGCCTCACCCGGGGATCTACCCGCGCAACCCGGCCGGGCGCGGCTACGCCGTCACCGGCGACCGCGCGCACGTCGATGGGCTCGCGTTGCCCAACCTGGAAAACCCGCGAGACGCGCTCACGCCGGCGCGGCTGGTCTGCGGCGCGGTGGAGAACTGGTGGCGCCAGCCTTTGCCCTGGAGCTGCGACTGGTTCGACGCCAGCTGGTATCCCCGATCGGTCCACCTCGGCGGCGTGCCCGAGCTCATACCCGAGGATGACAGCCAGATGGAAGAAGTGCGGCTCGGTTGGGTCGCCGGTGGACAGCGCGCGCGCTTTCAAAAGGCAGGCATGGCCGATCTGTTCGATCCGCGCTTCAGCGACGCCGCGTCGCCGGGTCTCGTGCTGCCATTTCTGTGCGGCGACGAGACGATCCGGCTGCTCGGCATGACGCCGTCGGGAGAGTTGAGCATTCGCCTGCCTGGGCGCGCGCCGCGGATCACCGTTCGGTCCGCCGGCAAGACCACCGAAGTGCAGCCCGTGCCCAACCGGATCCTCATCAGTACCGACGAGATGGGGGTCTACGTCGTCTGGCACGGCGCCTGGCCCTGCCCCAAGCGTACGAAGGACGTCAGCGAGGTCGAGGTCTTCGTGGACAACCGGCGGCTCGCGCCCACGGCGTGATCAGCGGCGGGGCGTGAGCAGCGCCTCGGCGGCCTCGACGGTCTGTTCGACCAGCGTGCGCAGGCGCGCCACGGGCGCGATGTAGACCGTGCCGGGATCGGCGGCGGCGACGAGCTCGAGCGCGTCGTCCTTGAGATCGAGCGAGAACGCCCGTGCCCCCAGCCGCACCAGAGCCGATCGCGCGGACAGCGGCAGGCCCTCCCTGGTCGCGCCGACGATGTCGAAGCAGCGGCCAATCTCCGCGTCGACCACCATCGGATCGTTCGTCAAGCTGCACGGCCGGCGCAGGCGCAACGAGCTGACGCGCCAGCGGCGACCCGCGGGGGCGGCGATCCGCACCGTCGTGTGGTCGTCGCTGCGATCGTCCCCCGGATAGCTGACGCCAACCTCGATCGGCAGCTCGCCCGCCGCCAGCCGGGCCGTGCCGTAGCGGTGCATCTCGCCCAGCAGCGGATGATTCATCAGCAACGGCCCGTCTTCGAACTTGCCGCCGGAGGTGCCTGCGAGCTCGCGCAGCACGCGGTTGACCTCGACCAGGTGGTCGCGGCGAAAGTCACCCATGCGCCGGCCGAGGAGCCGGGTCAGCAGAAACCCGGCCGGGATCAGGACCACCAGCAGGAGCGCGCTCAGCTTCCCCGTCGAGCTGTCCATCATCTCCCGGGCCGACGCCTCGAGCGTTTCCCGGGCGGCAGGAACGCCGCGACAGCGGGCGGCAGACCCGGTCGAATCGGCGTCGCCTCGCGCGGCGAGTTGAGCCGCACGCGCTCGCCATCGAGGATCACGTCGTCGTTCGCCGACAGCGCCACGTCACCGCGGCGCGCGTGCAGCCGGTGCGCGTGCGCCTCCGACTCGATGACGCCGCCGGCGCGCGTGCGCAGGTCGCCCGCGACGTCCTGCTCGAGCGATCCCGTGCACAGCGACGTCCCGCCCGGAGCCTGGATCTCCAGGCGATCGCAGTCGAGCCGCAGAACACCCTCCGACGCGACCGACAGCGACTGCGCGTGCACCTCGACGACCGGCCCTTCGGGGCGGAGCTCGACGCTCAAGCAGACGCGCCCGTCGGGCGCGGTCAGCGTGATGAGATTTTGTTCGCGCCCCGACGGTCCGCTGGACGTCAGGCGGTATCCCGAGGCCAGCGTTGCCGACGACCCACGCTTCGCCGGCAGGGGGCCGACAACTTTGCCGCGCGGCTTGCTCTTCACGATCCCAGATCCTACACGCCGGACGTGACGTCTTCATTACATCCTGGCGACGAATCCAGGCCGAGCCGAGGTTCGCGCGACCAGGCGATGATCGCCGCGCCGACGCCGAGAGGCGCAATGAACCGGTTTCCGGGCGGCGTCAGCAATGCACCGTAGGCCAGATCCACGAGCCGCCGCCAGACTGAGCCGGCGTCGGCCGCGTAGATGCCTCGCAGCTGAAAGGCGAACGTCCAGGTGACCAGGAGCTCGAGCGCCGCCAGATCGAGCAGGATCATGATCGGGACTCCGATCGCGAGCGCTTTCATTCGCCGCGCGAATGGCAGCGGTACCGCGATCAGCAGCGCGATCAGGATCCAGAGCGGCAGATAAACGTCGCGGCGCAGGCTCATGCCCATCTGGAGATCGCCCTCCCACCCAAAAACGGTCAGCGCGACCGCCGCGTCGGCGGTCACGTTGTCGCCGGGCCGGCGCTCGATGCGCGACAGTGGGACGAGGCGCGCGTGACCGCCCCGGCCGAAGGTCTGCGGGGCCAACACGAGGTTCGCCAGCGGGCCGTACATCGCGCTGAAGCCGCGCTGGACGGGCAGCCAGGGCCAGGCTCCCGCGACCAGCAGCGCCAGAAAAACCGACAACGAAACCGCGGCGCGGCGGATACTCCAGGTCATGGCGCGACGGCGGGCACGGCCGGCGCCAGCTCCGCGCGCCGGACGATCGCGATCCAGCCGCCGAAGACACTGAACGTCGCGAGGATGATCGCGATCTGCAGCACCTCCTCGTGCACGACCGGAAACGCCGACGGCCAGCGCACGCCGACGACGTACAGGACGGCGATGCGGGCGACGTTGACCGCGGCGACCACCAGCGTGCCCGCAACGACACCGGCGATCCGCTGGCGCCAGCGCGCGGGAAAGACCAGCACCGCCGCCGCGAGCAGCGCGTGCGCATCCAGCGCCGCGCAGTCGAGCACGATGCGCATCGAGAAACGCCCGTCGATCACATCACCGTGCGCGCGCGCGCCGGCGTCGAAGAGACGGACGAACGCGGCTGACACCGCGGCGACGCCGCGCAGGTAGCCAGAGATCGCGCGCACCGGCAGGCTGTCCGGCGGATAGGGGAAATAGAGCAGCCCGTAGAAGACCGCCATCGCGACCGCGACCCGCAGCAGGTACGCGAGCGCGGGCCGGCGCCGGGGATTCCCCTGCCTCGCTGCCCCGCTCGCTCGCGCGCCGGGCGTGACTTCGCTTGCCGACGCCGGCATCGGCCGATCTTTTACGCCCGCCGCCGCGCGACGTCCCACACACCGCGGCAACGGAATCGCAACGACTCGGCAAACGAGCGCGATCGCGTCGGGCGGCGGAGGTTCGGAACCCTCTGAGGGTTCCGAGGTTTATGCTCAGTGGCGCGGCGTGCTCGGGACGCGCCCGCGCAGCGGCGTGATGGGCACCGGCGCCGCCAGCGGCGGCTCGTGCAGCACCGGTCCGCCGCGCGGCCGCAGCAGCATCTGGATGAACGATGGGCTGGTGTTGACCACCTCGATCCCGCGCGGGGCGTTGGTCTGCACGCGGAAGACCCGCAACCCCGGCGCCGCGCCCGAGAGATCGACATAGGCGGCCACCGCCTCCGCCGGCAGCGTGGCGAGCTCGCGCTCCGAGCTGCGCAGCTCGACCGCGACGCTGGTGAAGCGCGGCGGATCGAAGGCGACCCCTTCGCCCACACTGCGGATCTCGAGCGGCACGACGCGCGCGACCGCGTGCGAGCGATCGAGCGCCATCGCGGCCCAACCGACGATCACGACGGCGAGGACGCCCAGGTACGTCCAGACGTGCGGCCAGATCTGGCGCGCGCTCCAGCGCGGGCGCAGCTTGCGCGCGTCCGGGGAGGTCGCACCGATCCCGTGACGCGCCAGCGCGCTGACCAGCGCGGCCTCGTCGTCCAACGTCTCCAGCGTCTCGCCCTGAGCCAGCGAGACCAATCCGCGCTCCTCGCTCACGCACACCACCAGCGCGTCGCAGTTGTCGGTCAGCCCGAGCGCCGCGCGGTGGCGCGTGCCGAGATCGGCATCGTGGTCGGCGGTGGCGCTGTCGGTTGCCAGTGGCAGGATCACGCCCGCGCTCCTGAGCCGGTTATTCCCGACGACGATCGCCCCGTCGTGCAGCGACGACGTCGACGTGAAGATCGCCTCGATCAGCGCCGGGGACAGGCGCCCCGCGATCGTCGTGCCCGCGGTCAGGTGCTCGTCGACCGAGTCGCGGCGGGGAATGACGATGAGCGCGCCCTTGCGCCGCCGCGCCAGCGAAAAAGCCGCCTGCGCGATCGCCGCGCCCATGCTGCTCGCGGGACGGCTCTCGCGCCGCTCGGTGAGCCAGCGCAGCAGGCTGACGCGGCTCAAGCCCTGGCGGATCTCGTGCTGGAACACGATGGCGATCACCACCGTCGTCGCCGCGCCGACCGCCGAGAGCAGGTACGACGTCAGGATCAGCCCGAAGTGGTTCGCGACCCAGGACGCCAGCACCAGCGTGAACAGCCCGAACGCGATCTGCACCGCGACCGTGTGCTTGAGCCAGGCGTAGAGTCGGGAGAACAGCAGCGTCAGCAGCAGCACGTCGACGACGTCCTGCCAGCGGATGCTGTGGGCGATCGTCGACGGAGAGAAACCCTGCATGCTACGTCCCTGACGATGTGGCTACCACGAGCGCCGCGGGTCGTCGACCAGGAACCGCCGTTCGGGGGTCGTCCGGACGACGATGGCCGAGTATTCAGGAGAAACGGCGCGGCGGGGTCCCCATCACCGTCGGTGTATTCGCCACCCTCGGCATGTGTATAATTTGTGCGCATGGCAAACCTCCGCCGCGCGCGTCATTCCCGAGGGCTGGCGATCTCGATCGTCGCGCTGATCGCTGCACTGATTCTGGGTCTGGGGCTGGTCGCCGAAGCCAAGCGCGCCCACAAGCCCAAGACGCCGGCCGATACCGCCGACTGCAAGACCGACGCGGACTGCGTGCTGGTGCCCGACGACTGCTGCTCGTGCAACCAGGGCGGCAAGCAGCGCGCGATCCCCAAGAAGCAGAAAGACGGCTACGAAAAGGACCGCAAGAAGCGCTGCGCCGACACCCAGTGCATGGAGATGATATCGCAGGATCCGTCCTGCTCGCAGCACGCGTTCTGCGGTGCCGGCATCTGCGAGCTCGGCGACTGACGCCGGAACATCGCGCGCCTCAATCCGCGGTGGGCGCTGGCGGGGCGCCGTGCAGCGACAGCCAGGCGGCGGCCTGGCGCTGAACCGGCTCCGGAAGCGTCGGCGCGCCTGGCGTCTTCTCCGCCGGCGCTCCTTCGGGCGCTCCCGCCGCGCCGGCCGCCGCCGCCGCCAGCAGCCGGGCTTGCCGCCGGTCGCGTCCGCTCTCCCACAGCGCGCGCGCCAGCGCGAATCGCAGGCGCGGCAGCTCGTCGGCAACCGCCGACTGCTCGGCCAGCTGCAGCGCCTGGCGCAACGGCGCGATCGCGCGCGTCGCGTGGCCGAGCCCCAGCTCCGCCTCGCCGAGGGGCGCCAGGGCGTAGATCAGATTCACCTCGGGCCCGGCCTCGCCGCGCTGGACCGCCACCGCGCGCTCGGCGTCGCGTCGCGCCTCCTCGTGGCGGCCCAGACGATTCAGGATCTCTGCGCGGTTCGCCAGCTGCGCGACCAGCCGGGGATGGCTCGCACCGAACGTCCGGCTCAAGATCTCGACGCCGCGGTTGCTCAGCTCCAGCGCTTCGTTGGATCGCCCGATCGAGTTCAGCGTGTCGGCCAGGTTCGCGAGCGAGAACGCCACGTCGGGGTGATCGTTGCCGAGCACGCGCTCCTTGATGCGCAGCGATTTCGCCAGCTCGTCGGCGGCCGCGACCTTGTCACCGTTGGCGTCGAGCGCAACGCCGAGGTTGTTGAGCATCCAGGCGCGCAACAGATCGTGCCCGCCGATGCGTTGCAGGAAGACACGCGCCTGGTTGCTCCAGCGCTCCGCCCTGACCATGTCGTGCTCGAGGTAACCCGAGATGTAGATCTCGACGGTGGACAGCTCGACCACCAGCTCGTCGTGACGCGAGGCTTCGGCCAGCCACAGCGCCTCATCGATGGTCGCGTGCGCGTCGCGCGCGCGACCGGTGTCGACCTGCAACAGCGCCAGGCGGTTCAGCGCCTCCGCGATCACCGGGTCGTATCCGCTCTTGCGCGCGTCGGCGACCACGACGGTGAGCTGGTCCAGCGCCTGCGCGTAGCGGCCGGCGTCCTGCAATGCCTTCACCTCGACCAGCTGCCCGCGCAGCGCGTCCACGCGCTGGCGCGTCGGCGCGTCACCGGGAGGCGCGATCGCCGACCCGATGGAGCTGATCTCGCCGCAGGACTCGATCGGCGTCAGCGCGGCGGCGGCGCCGAGCGCGTTGCGGGGGGCGACCGCGTCGCCCTCGACGAGAACGTCGGAGAACGCGCGTAGCTCGCTCAGGCGATCGCGCAGGCAGCTCATCTTGAGATCCAGCACCTCGTGCGACTGCTCGCCGCGGACATTGGTCGCCTCGCACGCTTCCTTGTACATGTGTGACCAGCGGCCGACATAGTCGTCGAGCAGCCGCGACAGCTTGTCGAACGATTCGTGGGCGCTCGGCCGGTCATCCCCGCTCATGTACGCCGCGATCGCCGAGCGGCGTGCGGTGCGGCTGTCGCCCCGGCGCTCCCAGATGCCCGCGAACCGATCCGCGCCGACCTGACAGATCGACGGCTGCGCCGGTGCCATGCCGACCGCCAGCGCCGCCGCCGTCGCCGACGCGACGAGCACGCCCGCGAGCGCGTACGACCACCCGCGCGCGTTGGGATTGTGGGCCAGCGCGGCCAGCAGCGCGTCCATCGACGGCCAGCGCTGGCTGGAATCGATCGACAGACCACGCAGCAGCGCGCGCCGCACCCAGCTCGGAACCCGCCGGTTGGGCGGGGCCGAGCGCACGCGCCCATGAATCACGTTGTCGGCCAGCTCGGTCATCGACGTGCCCGCGAACGGACGCTGGCCGTAGAGCGCCTCGTAAAGCGCGACGCAGAAGCTGAACTGATCGCTCTGCGCGTCGGCGATCTGCCCGCGGAACTGCTCGGGCGCCATGTACGCCGGCGTGCCGACCAGGAGGCCGGTCTCGGTCACCGCCGCCTCGAACGACCCGGTGCCGCGCGGCGCGAGCGGCGGCGGGCGCGCATCGAGCCGCTCACCGACGTCGCACGAGCGCTGGTGCGCGACCTCGATCGTCGCGTTGGTGTCGACGTGCGCCAGCGTCGCCAGCGCCGGGACGCTGTTGCCTGACTTGCGGTTCGGCGCCTGGCGCGCCAGGCCGAAGTCCATGACGCGCACCTGGCCCGTTCCGGTGACCATCACGTTCTCGCCCTTGAAGTCGCGGTGCACGAGATCGGCGGCGTGCGCGGCCGCGAGCCCGCGCCCTGCCGAGACGAAGACGTCGACGATCTCGCGCCAGCGCCGGGCCGCCGCGTGCAACCAGTAGCTGAGGGTGTGCCCGTCGACGAACTCCATGGCGATGAAGACGCGCTCGCCGAAGCTGCCCACGTCGTGCACGACCACGACGTTGGGGTGCGACAGGCGCGCGATCGCCTGAGCTTCGCGCAGCAGGCGCGCCTTCTGCTCGCCCATGTCGCCCTTGCCGCCGTCGGTGACTTGCAGCAGCTTGACGGCGACTTTGCGGTCGAGCTCGGGATCGTACGCCGCATAGACGTCGCCCATCGCTCCGCGGCCGACCAGCTCGACCACGAGGTAGCGCCCGATCGGCGCTCCGCGCTGGAGCAAAGGCGAATCGGCGCGGTCACCTGGCTGGACAACAGTCGCGGCCATCGCGGGTCCCCACCAACATCGGCTGCGATGAGACCGATGTTGAGGCGGACGCCGTGGCCCACCTTGCCGCCGACACCCGCATGTCGGCGTTCAACGCCTACACGCACGACCAGCGCGCGCACCAGCGCACGCTCCCCTTTTGAAACAACTGCGTGACGGGACCGTTCGGCCCGCTTGTTCACGCCGCACGGCGCATGACTTTCCGGCTCCGATCTCCTAACGTTTGTGCCCCGGGCGATGCATACGACATCTTCCTTCGTCGGGGCGGTACTGGTCCCGGCGTTGATCGCGATCTCCTTCGACGTGCGGGCGGCGCCCACGGGTTCGCGCGAGCGCGAGCCGCCCGAGAGGCAAGACTCTCGCGCGCTGATCAACGACGCGGTCGCCGAGTACGACGCGCACCATTTCGAAGAAGCGCGCGCCCTCTTTCGCCGCGCGCACGAGCTGGATCCCAGCGCGCGCACCTGGCGCGGCATCGGGATGGCGGCGTTCGAGCTGCGCGACTACGTGAAATCGCTGCGCGCGCTCGAGGCATCGCTGGTCGATTCACGCCTGCCGCTGACCGAGTCGGAGCGCGGCGAGGTACAGGCCCTGGCCGAGCGCGCGCGCGTCTTCGTCGGCGCCTTCGTGATCCATCTTTCTCCGAAGGACGCGGTGCTGCGCGTCGACGACACGCCGACGGCGCTCGACGACGGCGACATCTTGATGCTGGAATCCGGGCGGCACGTCCTGACCGCGTCCGCCGCCGATCGCCGATCCGAGGCGCGAGAGATCAACGTCGCCGGCGGCGAGCGGCGCGAGCTGAGCATCAACCTGCCCCCGATGCCGGCACCGGAGGTCCGGGTCGTCGATGTGCCGCGCGCCGACACCGGGGAGCCATCGGGCACGGCGTGGTGGTTCGCGGGTGCCGGCGTGCTCGCGGGCGGAGCGGTCGGCGGTGTCCTCTGGTGGCGCTTTCAAAGCAACCAGCTCGACGGCTGCGACGACGCGCTGGCTCATGGTAGCGTATGCGACAACCGCAGCGGTCTGGTCCTGCGCGATCGACTGGCGCTCGCGACGGCGATCGGAAGCGCCGCGGGGGCGTTCGCGCTGGGCACGATCGCAACGGTGAAATGGACCGACAGAGCCAAAAAGAACGGCGATCCGGTGGCACGCGCGGCGCTCGTCTGCGTGCCGGCGCCGGCGCAGGTGGGCTGTGAAGTCGGCGTGGTGTTTTAGCGCCTTCGCGGCGCTGATCGGGATCGCGCTGTCGATCTCGTCGGCGCCGGGCTGCTTGCGCGCCGACGTCCAGAATGTGGAATCGGGTCCCGACGCGGGCGCCGGCGGCGCCGTGGAAGGTCGGGGAGGCTCCGGCAGCGGCGGCGCGACCGGCAGCGGCGGCGCGACCGGCACCGGCGGCGCGACCGGCAGCGGCGGCGCGACCGGCAGCGGCGGCACAGCCGGGATGCCGGGCAGCGGCGGCACAACCGGCGCCGGCGGCGGCGCGATCGTCGATGCAGGCACCGGCCTCACGCCGTCGGCGGCGGGCCAGCTGCTCTTCACGGAGATCATGGTCGACACCACGGCCGCAAAGGACGAGGTCGGCGAGTGGGTCGAGATCCACAACCCGAGCCTGCTGAAGACCTACGACCTCTTCGGGTGCGAGCTCTACGACTCCGGCAACACCGACACGATCACGCGGCACGTGATCCTGCAGCCGGGATGGTTCATCACGCTCGCGCGTTCGGTCGACCCGACGCTGGGGTTCGTTCCGACGGACATCTATCCGACGGTGAAGTTCAGCAACACCGGCGACCTCGCCGGCCTGCGCTGCGGCGGGACCACGATCGACGTCGTCGACTTCACGGCCTGGCCGGTGCCCAAGGGGCGCTCGTTCAGCTTGAGCCCGCTGCACTACGATGCGACCGCCAACGATCTGCAATCCAGCTGGTGCGAAGGCAGCACCGCCTACAACACGCTGGTCGACGACGGCTCGGTCGAGACCGACTACGGCTCGCCGGGCGTGACCAACCCGGCGTGTCCGTAGCTGGGTCTCAAAAGAACGTACCGCAGGGGATCGAGTCGCGGCGGATCGAGTTTCCGCCGGTCGCGCTGTCGTCGGCCCAGTAGAACGCCTTGCGGCCGTTCGCGCATTCCGACTCGGGCGCGATGGCGATCCCCTCGTTGTTGGCGTTCGGCAGCGTGGTCGGGTGATCGAACAGGCGGCGCAGAATGAAGTGTCCCTTGGTCGGCGACGTCGCGACGCCGTCGATCTCGAACACCGCGGCGCGGTTCGCGCAGGTGTTGTCGCAGTAGCCCCACAGGTAGCCCACGTCGCGATCGAACGACAGGTCCATGATCGACGCCTGGCCGCCGGGGAACGTCGCGACACGGTGGTAGGCGCCAGCGACGTGATCCAGCGCGTAGCCGTAGATGCTGCCGTTCGACTCGAGCCCGACGAAGAAGATGCCGGTGCCGTGGTTCGCGTAGCGCGAGGGATCGTAGAGCTGGCCGGTGCTCTCGTCGACGAAGCCGGCGCCGACCAGCGACGCGTCGGGGATCCAGGTGATCGCCTCCAGCCCCAGATTCGCGTCGGAGACCGGCAGGTCGGGGGTCAGGTTCCATTCGTTGGTCGCGTTCAGCGACGCGCCCGCGGCGCTGGTGTCGTAGCGGAGAACGCTCATGCGGCTCACCGTTCCGACGTCGCCGTTGCGCTCGGTCGACACGTAGATCGCCGTCGAGCTGAGCTCGGCGCGCGTCACACCCTCGGAGTCGGGCGTTCCCGTGCCGTCGGGGTAGCGGATCGTCTTGCCGGCGTTCCAGCTCCCGCTCGTCGTCGACGCCCAGGTGGTGCCGTTCCAGAGCAGCCGGTAGAGCGTCGACGGACTGTTCTGGATGCCCCAGAGCACGGCCGCTCCGGATGACGTCGCTGGTTCATAGAAGAGACCGCTCAGGTTGCCGCTGAATTGCCCGACCTGGTCGACGGTGACGACCGCGTTCGCGCCCGGCCAGACCGACAGCGTGACCGGCGCGTCGGTGCCTCGGTCAGCGCCCCCGTCGGTGCTCCCGTCGGTGCCTCCGTCGCTGCCGCCCGCGCCACCGTCGGTGGTCGCGCAGGCGTTGGCGGTCCCCTTGGTCGAGGCGGCGGTGGTCGTGAAGGCACCGAGGCCATCGGGGCAGCGGCCGTAGGTCGTGATCGCGTGGCTGGTCCACTGGTACGTGTCGACCAGCTTGCCCGACGGATCGAAGAGCCGGGCGGCGTCGCTGGCGCCCAGGCCGAAGCCGAGCGCCGCTTCCTCGAGCACGTAGTAGCTGTCCGCGGCCAGCGACGTGCCGTTCGGCAACGTGTAGACGTGCGTATCGTCGTTGTCCTTGAACACCCACTGCGACAGATCGGCCGTCGCGCCGCCGGCGTTGTAGAGCTCGACCCAATCGCCGGGAACGCCGCCGCTCGACTCGATCTCGTTGATGACGACCATCGGCAGCTGCACGACCACCGGCGCGCAGGTGACGGTGATCGCCTGATGCACGCTGCACGCGCCATCGCTGGCGCTGAGCGTGACCGTGACCGTGCCGGCGCTGGTGCAGGCAAAGGTCGGGTTGGCGACCGCCGCGTTGCTGATCGTGCCGCCGCCGGTGAGTCCGGTCGCGGTCCACTGGAACGCCAGCGCCGACGGCTCCTTGTCGTCGTCGTGAGCCGCTCCGCCGAGCGCGATCGTGCCGCCGACCATCGCCGTCATCGGGTTGGCGCTGACGCTGTCGATCACCGGGCAGAGATTCGGCGCCCCATCCACGTTCCCCCGGTGAGGCGCCCCGCCGGAGAGGTAGTCGCACCCGCACGCGGCCACGGCCGCGGCGACCACCGCGCGCAGCACGCTCGATCCCTTCATACCGTTTGAATCGGCGTGCCCGTCGGATACTTTACCGTCGGAGTGGGCGCCACCGTCGAGCCTGGCGCGGTGGTACCACCGACGGCCCGTTGATTTTCCCGGGGCGGTGGACCATGCTCGGCTCGTCTCTGGGCGCTGGATGTCCTACTCGTCGCTGCGCGCTGCTCCTGGCTCGGCTCCGGCTCCGGCTGCGTCGCCGCCGGCGGACGTGGTCGCACGCATGGCGGCGATTGTAGGCGCCGCCAACGTGATCTCCGACGCGGCCGACCTGCGCACCTACGAGTGCGACGCGCTCACCAGCTTTCGCGCGCGGCCCAGCCTGGTGGTGCTGCCGGCCAGCACCGACGAGGTCGTCGCGGTCATGAAGGTGGCGCGCGCAGCCGGCATGCCGATCGTCCCGCGCGGCGCCGGAACCGGCCTGTCCGGCGGCGCGTTGCCCACGCCCGGGTCGCTGGTGCTGGCGCTGTCGCGCATGACCGCGATCCTGGACGTCGACCTCGACAACGGCTTGATGCGCGTCCAGCCGGGCGTGATCAACCTCGACGTCAGCCGCCATCTCACGCCCGCGGGCTACTACTACGCGCCGGATCCGTCGTCGCAGAGCGTGTGCACGATC